>CAYZDQ010000292.1:0-3980 GCA_964476955.1 uncultured Anaerolineaceae bacterium | reverse complement strand
CCGGCCGATCGCCTGTCCACTTCGAGCGAACGAATCGAGCGCCGGCACACGGCCGAGCGGGCATGCGGTCGCTACCGTTCGCTACCAGCGTACGACCGGTACGCACGGCGACCGTGCCGAGAGACAACCGGACTCGCTGCTCTACTCCGAGGCGCGGACCCGGCAGTAACCACCTGATGGGGCCGGGATGCGTGCTCGGATGTCAGTCGCAGAGGCCTCCGGGGAAGGACTCCGAGCCGTTGCCCTCGCAGGTGTTGTCCGAGTAGCGGTTGTCGGTGCCGGAATCACCTCGGAAGCCGTTGGTGCTGTCCCAGAAGCCCTGGTCGCGATTGCCCAGGGCGCTGTTGCCCTGGAAGACGTTGCCGGCGCTGCGGTTCCCCGGAGACGGCGGCTCCACGCTGAAGCCCTTCGCGTGGCTGTCCCGCGAGACGTTGCCGATGAAGCTGTTCTTGCTGGAGTCCCCGATGGCGAAGCCGTTGCCGCGAGCCTCGACCGAAGTGTTGCCGCGGAAGCGGTTGTTCTTCGACCCTTCGAAGATGCCGTAGCCGAACCACTGGGTCGAGTCCCTGAGGTGGTTCCCGATCAGCTTGTTGCCGTTGGAGCGCACCACGATGTAGCCGCCATCGACGCGCGAGACGCGGTTGTCGATGATCGAATTGCGATGCGACTCGGCCACGACGACGCCGTCCTGGTGGTCGCGGAAGTCGCAGTTCTTCACGGTCGCGCCCTTACGTCGCCAGAAGACCACGCCCGTGCCTTCGACGTTCCGACCCGCGCCGGTGACCGTGTGGCCGCCACAGTCGAGCGTGACACCGTCCTTGCCGATCTCGAAGCGGCCCTTGTGGGGACCCTTTAGCTTCGTGTTCCTGGTCACGAAGATCGAGCCGCGAGTCTTGTGGCGCTCGTTGCAGCTGGGCAGCCAGTCGGTGCCCGGTCCGCCGTCGCAGGCGTCCGTGCCCTTGCCGCCGTCGAGCCAATCGTCTCCACCGGCGCCGTCGAGACGATCGGTCCCGGCACCGCCAAGCAGGCGGTCGGCTCCGGGACCGCCGTCGATGATGTCATTGCCCGCACCGCCATCGACGAGATCGGCACCGCCATAGCCACGAATACGGTCGTTGCCGCCGCCGCTACGGATGAGGTCGACCCCGACCGAGCCGGCGATGACGTCGTTGCCACGCGAGCCGATGAGCTCCATCCCCGGTTGCGCGATGAGCGTCGGTTGCTTGCCCAGGCACTTGGCCGGCCTGGTCGAGGATGTCCAGAGCTCGGCACTCCCGAGTGGACCGTCCGTGCCGGTGCCCCCGACGACGAGCACACGGCCGTCACGCAGGAACGTGGCCGTGTGATCGGTGCGGGATTCGACGAGGGTGCCGGCAGGGACGAAGGCCTCGGTAGCAGGGTCGAGGATCTGTGCGTCCGCAAGCGGTGCGGCGTCTTCGCTCGCGGTCCCGCCGACCACGAGGGCACGCCCGTCAGGCAGCAGTGTCGTGCTCTCGCCCGTGCGGCCTGTGTCGGTCTCGACGATCGGCTCGGGACGTGGCCTGGCCAGCGCCTCGGCCGGACCGAAGGTCACGGTCGCCGGGTCCCACAGCTCGGCCGTCGAGAGGTCCTCAGGGTCGAGGCCCTCGCCGCCGGTGATGAGCACGCGGCCATCGGGCAGCAGTGTGGCCATGTGACCCGCGCGCGAGGGCCAGCGTGCCGGCAGGTGCGAAGGTCCCTGCCGCGGTCGACCCGCCCTCATCTTGGGCGCCGACCACGCCTCCAGACGTCAGCAGCAAGGTCAGTGCCGTGGTCGTGACCAGCAGGGGTCGTCGCATCCGTCATCCCTCCCTGGATGCCCCCCGGTCGGTGGATGCCTCATTCTCCGCCCCTGGTCAATGGACGAGGCTCGACCGAAGGGTGACCCGGCCTCTACTCCTCGGGGACCGGCAGGACCACGTTGTTCACGTAGCCCTCGAGGTCCACGTAGTCCGCGGCCATGACGGGTTCGAAGGTGAACCTCCAGGTGCACGGGCGCTGCTTGGCCTTGCGGGTGCTCACCACGTTGACCCGGTACTCGCCTTCACCCGGATTCCAGACGTAGCCTCCTCGTCCACCGATAGCGATCCCGAAGGTGTCCAGCGCGCCGCTCGGAGCCACGTAGTCTGCGTCTCGCAGACGCGCCCACAAGCTTGGGCCGCAGCCTTTGGCCTCCACCATCACGCGGTAGGACGCGCCGGCCGGGATCGTGAAGGGCTTGCTGCTGCGACTGCCCCTGCCCTTGACCGTGATACGCCGCACGTCTGGATCGGGTGGATCGAGGAAGATCACCAACGGCAGCAACGACTCAGGTACCGACCGCTCGCCGGGATCACCGAGGAGGCTGCGGACGCGACGCTCGCACTCATCGATCGGCATGAGTGCCCCGTCGTCGGTGAACAGGGCACACCAATCGCTGTCCGCATACACGACCGTGGTCGTGTTTGCCTCGCTGGGGACACTCGAGGCTACGGGTCCTGCAGACCCCTCCTGAGCCGAGGCGCCGACACCCAGGACGACGAGCAACACCGTGGCGATCGTGATGGCTGGAATGGTTCGACGCATCCGCACCTCTCCCAGGATGCCCCCGCAGGTAGACGCCTCAGTGTCAATTGCGTGGTCAACGCCGAGGTCTGTGACTGTCCCGCCTCTTGCCGTGTTCGGTCAACCGCTCGGATCAGGCACGAACGACAGCCGTGGACCTCGGAAGCTGCTCCCGAGCGCGAGGTGCTCGGTTAACCGGACACAGGGCGCGGCTAGGCGGTTGGTCTGGGGTCTACGGGTCGAAACCGGGCGGTTGACCGATCACGGGAGCCGCGCGGTTCCGCACTGACGAACACCAAGGTGGGAGTAGCGAGGCGTGCCGCGTGGCTGTCGCCCGGGGTGTCCGTGAGGCCTACTCAGCGGCCGCGATGGCGGCGGCGACCTCCTCATCGGACGGCGCCGGACGCCAGGCGCGCCAGGCTGCGGGTACGAGCGCTCCCCCGAGGGTGAAGATCGTCAGCATCAGCACCGACTCGCCCTGCCAGCGCCACACGGCTGACTCGAAGGCAGCGGCGTCCGTGATGCCGTCGTCGATGAGGTCCTGCTCATGGCCATCGTCGATGAAGCGAGCGTAGGTGCACTCGGGGCCCGTCGAGCAGTCGAGCTGGCCGCCCATGGTCTCGGGGCGGTAGCCCGAGTCGGCGTAGATGAAGAGCAGTCGCAGCGCCACGTACATCAGCGCCAGCGAAAGGCCCGTGACGGCGCCCGCGAAGGCGGCGTTGGCGAAGAGGCGCCAACGCGGACGCCAGCGCAGAGACTTGTTGTTGGCATACCAGCCGATGGTCAGGCCGGCGAACGGCGCCGAGATGAATACCAGCGCCTGGATGGCCACGATCAGCTCGAAGCTGATGGCGATGGTGACGGCCATGCCCAGACCGACCATGGCCGCGAAGATGGCACCACGGTCAAGCACCCGACCCTCCCCGGATCGGATGCTTCCCGTAGCTTCGGTATCAGGCCCGGCGTCCTCCACCGGCGCACCGGTGGGATCGACCTGGGGTCCGGCCTCTTCGGTACGAGGTCCTTCGAACGTCAAGCGGCGTCGACCTACTTGGCGCCGGCAAGCGCACGCAGGCCGGGGTACACGGCCACGTCACCGAGCTCCGCATCGATGCGCAGCAGGCGGTTGTACTTGGCCACGCGCTCGGAACGCGAGGGTGCGCCGGTCTTGATCTGACCGGCGTTGGTCGCGACCGCGAGGTCCGCGATGGTGGTGTCCTCGGTCTCGCCCGAGCGATGGCTGATGACCGCCCCCCAGCCGGTGGAACGGGCCAAGTCGATGGCGCTCAGCGTCTCACTGAGGGTGCCGATCTGGTTGAGCTTGATGAGGATGGCGTTGGCCGCCTCCTCCTCGATGCCCTTGGCCAGCCGCTCGGGGTTGGTCACGAGGAAGTCGTCACCGACGAGCTGGCACTTGT
>CAYZDQ010000291.1:0-4018 GCA_964476955.1 uncultured Anaerolineaceae bacterium | reverse complement strand
GGGCCTGATCCTCGCGTCGGTGATCATCGACCGCCGCCGCGCCATGAAGAACGACAAGTACACGAGGGTGCAGAAGTGATCGTCTCAACCGCAGAGAACGTCCCCGGCCATCGCGTGGTCCGGGTCCTCGGCCTGGTCCGGGGCAACACCATCCGTGCGCGACACATCGGCAAGGACATCATGGCCGGCTTCCGTGGCGTGGTCGGCGGAGAGATCTCCGAGTACACCAAGCTCATGGGCGAGTCCCGCGAGCAGGCGGTCGATCGCATGGTGGCGGAGGCCGAGGCGCTCGGCGGCAACGCCATCATCATGACCCGCTTCTCGACCTCGCAGGTGATGTCCGGCGCGGCCGAGCTGCTGGCCTACGGCACCGCCGTGGTGGTGGAGCCCGACCAGCCCGAGTAGCCAGCGCCGACGGCCTATCCTGAGACGGTCCTGGTAATCGACGAGGGAGAGGCTCCGTGCGACTGGCTGAGGTGCTACTCAAGGCACTCCATCGCGCAGGGGCGCGTGAGATCTTCGGCATCCCCGGCGATTTCGCGCTGCCCTACTTCGAGGAGATCGAGCGCACTGGCGAGCTGCCGCTCTACACCCTCAGTCACGAGCCGGCAGTCGGCTTCGCGGCCGATGCAGGGACGCGCTTCCGCGGTGGTCTTGGCGTGGCCGCCATCACCTACGGCGCCGGCGCCTTCAACCTCGTCAACGCCGTGGCCGCGGCCTACGCGGAGCGCTCCCCGGTGGTGGTGCTGTCCGGCGCTCCGTCGCGTCCGGAGCGCACCTCCGGCCTGCTCGTCCACCACCAGGCCCGAACGCTCGACTCACAGCTCAACGTCTATCGCGAGATCACTTGCGACCAGGCCGTGCTCGACGATGCCGCTGAGGCTCCCGAGGCCATCGCCCGGGTCATCCGCTCCTGTCGCGAGCGTTCACAGCCGGTCTACATCGAGATCCCGCGCGACATGGTCGGCGTCGAGGTCGAGCCCGTACCCGACCTGCCGCCGAGCCCGGTCGATCCCGACGCCGTCGAGTCCGCCGCGGTGGAGGTCCTCGCGCGACTGGAGGCAGCACGTTCGCCGGTGATGATGGTCGACGCCGAGATCCGCCGCTACGGCGTGGAGGCCAAGGTGGCCGACCTCGCTCACAAGCTGCACATCCCGGTCGTGACCTCGTTCATGGGCCGCGGCCTGCTGGCCGATTCGGCCAATCCCCCGATGGGCACCTACATCGGCGTCGCCGGTGAGCCCGAGATCACCGAGCTGGTCGAATCCTCGGACGCCCTGCTCCTGCTGGGGGTCATCCTCTCCGACCTCAACTTCGCGGTCTCGCTGCGCAAGATCGACCTGCGCAAGACCATCCTCGCGGCCCAGCGCGAGGTGCGCCTGTCGCACCACATCTACCCCAACATCCCGCTCGAGTCGCTCATCGATGCCATGGCCGTCCAGGCACGACCGCTGGGCGATCGGCCCGACCTGCCCGCGCCCCCGAGCCCGCCCTACGGCATGGCCCTCGACGACGAGCCGGTCACGCCCCACGACATCGCTACCGCGGTCAACGACATGATGCACAGGCACGGGCCGCTGCCCATGGCCTCGGACATGGGCGACTGTCTCTTCACGGCCATGGATGTCGACCATCACGCCATCGCCGCGCCGGGCTACTACGCCGGCATGGGCTTCGGTGTGCCCGCCGGCATGGGCATCCAGGCGGCCACCGGCGAGCGGGCGCTGGTACTGGTCGGCGACGGTGCCTTCGAGATGACCGGCTGGGAGCTGGGCAACTGCCGCCGCTACGGCTGGGATCCGATCGTCATCGTCTTCAACAACGCCTCGTGGGAGACGCTGCGGGCGTTCGTGCCAGAGGCCAGGTACACCGACCGCGACGGCTGGCCGTACCACGAGATGGCTGCGCCGCTGGGAGGTGTCGGCATCCACGTGCGCACGCGGCGCGAGCTGGCGGCCGCGCTCGAGCAGGCAGTGGAGACCCATGGCCGCTTCGTGCTCATCGACGTAGCCCTGGAGCCGGGCGGGATGTCGCCGACCCTCAGCCGCTACATCGAGGCCTTCGAGCGCAAGCGCGGCCAGGGAGGCTGAGCGCACCGACACGCCGGTGTGTCGAATCCAACTCTCGGGCCCACAGATCGGTCCTCACGGCACTTGTCGCACATCCGGCATCGCGCGACGCTGGTGGGTGGCAGGGCGGTGCCCTGCGAAGGAGGACGACGATGGAAGCGCCGGTTTCCAAGGGTCCACTCAAGAGTCTGATGACCTGGCTGGAGTCCAAGGGCATCGACTACGAGCTCCACGAGCACGACCGCTCGCTCACGGCGCTCGCGACCGCACGAGCGGAAGGTGTCGAGCCACACACGTTCGAGAAGGTGGTCTGGGTCCGCTCGGCCGAGGACGGTGATGCACTCATCGTGCTCGATGCGGACGATCACCTCGACCTGGGCAAGGCCAAGGAGATACTCCGTTCCGGGAAGGTCAAGCTCGTGGCGGAGGAAGAGATCATGGAGCTCGCGCCCGATTGCGATCCGGGTGCCATGCCGGCCGTCGGCAGCCTGTTCGGGCTCCCGACGTACGCCGATCTGCACGTCTGCGATTCCGCAGAGATCAGCTTCAACGCCGGCAGTCACACGGTCGCGGTGCGTGTCGACCGCGCTGCCTGGGAGAAGGCACTCGGCGTGGTGTACGCCGACCTGGCGGCCGCGACGTGGCGCGAACCAGCCTGGCACCGATCCTGAGGCGAGCCGACCGCGGCCGACGAGCCCTCGTCGGGTAGGGAGGGCTCGCCCGGAGCACGGCTCGAGAGGAGGCGTGAGATGCGAGTCCTGGTCGCTACCGCTGGTTCGGCGTGCGCGGGCGTCGCGGTCGATCCCGTGGCCAGCCTCGAGTGGCCGGAGGGGACTGCCATCGAGGTCACCGAGGTCGTCCCGTCGGGCGTGCACGTGTTCGGCGGCCCCTGGCCACCGATCACGCCCGTCGACACCAGCACGATCGACCGTGAGATCAGCGAGCGCGCCGGACGTGATCTGCAGGCTGCTGCCGACCGGCTGCGTGGCCCGGGTCGCACGGTCGAGGCGGAGGTCACCGTCGGACGAGCCGGCGACGCGATCGTGGCACTCGCCGAGCAGACGGGTGTCGACATCATCGTCGTGGGCTCCCGAGGCCACGGCAAGTTCGAGACGATGCTGCTGGGGTCGGTGTCATCGGAGATCGTCGACCATGCGCACGTGCCGGTCCTGGTGGGCCGCGGCCGAACGGTCGAGCGGATCGTGTTCGCCTGGGATGGTTCGGAGCTGGCCGAAGCAGCCCTACAGCCCCTCACCGGATGGAAGCTGTTCGGTGATGCCCATGTCGATGTGCTCAGCATCGCCGACGCCCAACCACCGTGGTGGGTGAGTGTGGGCGCGGTCAGTGAGGAGACCGCCGCAAAGGCATACCACGAGGCGGCTGAGCCGTCGCGCCACCAACACGAGGAGATGGCGCAACAGATGGCCGAGCGACTCCATGCTGCCGGACTGGACGTGTCGGCGGTGAGCCGCGAGGGTGACCCGGCCGAGTCCATCGTGGCCTACGCCGAGGAGCGCAAGGCCGATCTGGTCATGCTCGGCACGCACGGGCGGACGGGGCTGAGACGGCTACTGATGGGCAGCGTCGCGCGCAACGTGCTCCTGCAGGCACATTGCTCGGTGCTGCTCGTGCGCTAGGCGGAGCTCGAGGAGTCGTTCGGCGCCGTGGGTCGCACCGCGGCGTGTCACCATTGGTTCAGCACGCTGCATCGAGGAGATCGGATGGACACGGACCGGCTGGCCGACCACGGGCCAGGCATCGCCTTCGGCATCTGCATCCCCAACTTCCGGCGAGGTACCGGACCCGAGACGATGCTGGCCGCGACCCAGACGGCCGAGCGGCTGGGCTGGCACTCGGCCTTCACTACCGACCACATCCTCGCCGACAGGGCTGAGCGAGCGGTCGACTACCGCCACATCTACGAGGCGCTCGCGAGCGTGGCCTGGCTG
>CAYZDQ010000290.1:0-4026 GCA_964476955.1 uncultured Anaerolineaceae bacterium | reverse complement strand
GATCTTGATGAGCGTGGACTTGCCCGCGCCGTTCTCGCCCACCAGGGCGTGGATCTCGCCGCCCTTGAGCGCCAGCGAGACATCGTCGAGCGCCAGCACGCCCGGGAATGCCTTGCTCACGCCGCTGGCGTCGAGAGCGACCTGGTCGCGCTGGTCGGTCATCTCAGCGACCTCTTCGGCTTGCCCGATCGCGACGCCACATGGCTGGCATAGACGGCGCCGAGGATGAACAGTCCGAGCAGCAGCTCCACGTAGATGGGGTCGATGCCGACGTGGACGAGCGAGTTGTCGATGATGGCGATGATGAGTGCCGCGAGCAGCAGGCCGATGATGCGCACAGAGCCGCCGAACAAGGACACGCCACCGATGATGGGTACGGCGAATGAGAGCAGCAGCCAGCTCTGGCCGATCATCGGCTGGGCCGCGCTCAGCTGGGCCGCCCAGAGCATCCCCGCACCGCTGGCGAGCAAGCCGGAGAGGACGTGGGCCCAGACGATGCGGCGTCCCACCGGGATGCCGGCCGTCTTGGCCGCGGAGAGGTTGCCGCCGATGGCCAGGATCTGGCGACCGGGAAGGGTGCGGTAGTAGAACACGGCCAGGGCCACGAGCGTGGAAAGCGTGATGATGCTCATCAGCGGGAAGAAGGCGAGACGGGCCTGACCGAAGGAGGTGAAGTTGGGATCGAGGTCGTAGAACGGCTGCGCCGAGGTCAGACCCAGGTTGAGGCCCAGGAACACGCTGGCGGTGGCGATGGTGACGATGAAGGCATTGAGGCCGGTGCGGGCCACGATGATGCCGTTGACCGCGCCGCAGGCCGCGCCAGTGGCGAGTCCACCGACGATGGCCAGCCAGACCGGCAACCCGAAGGCGTCCATGATGCCGCCCGCGGTGATGGCCGCGAGTCCGCCGATGGCGCCCACCGAGAGGTTCATCTGCGCGATGGCCAGGACCGACATCTGCGCTGCGCCGATGAGCACAGCCGTGGACACGGCTCGCATGACGACGAAGACGTTGAACTCGGACAGGAACGAGTCCGAGGCCAGCGCCATGACCGCGACCATGACCACCAGGATCACCAGCAGGCCGGCCCAGCTGTACTCGGACAGACGGCCCAGCACCGCGCGACCGCGACCGACGGCCTCTGCCTGGGTCATCGGCTGGACCTCAACGACATCCGCTCGCCGATCACTGCGCGGATGCGGTCGAGGCTGACCGCCAGCAGCAGGATGAGCCCGAGGAAGAGGTTCACGAAGAAGTTGCTCACGTTAAGCAGCAGCACGCCATTGGTGATGCTCGCGACCAGCAGGCCGCCGATGATGGCGCCGCCGACGGACACGGTGCCACCGGTGATGGCCGTGCCGCCGATGACCGCGATGGCGAACGAGGGCAACAGCCAGTCCATGCCGATGCGGGGCACCGCGTCGGCGAGCATGGCTGCGGTCATGATGCCGGCCAGTCCCGCCAGCAGGCCCGAGAGCATGTGCGTCTTGATGAGCGTCAGATTCACGTTGACACCCGACATCGCGGCTGCCCGCCGGTTGGCGCCGACCGCCAGGATCTCGCGTCCGAGCCGGGTCTTGTTGTAGAGCAACCAGAGGAGGACGGCCGCGCCCAGCATCACCAGCACCAGCGGCGACACCGGGAAGCCCATGACGCGGATGCGGCTGAAGGTCAGGAAGGCCTGGGGCAGGTCGTCATAGGAATCCGCGGCCGTGATGGCCAGCATCAATCCCGTGTAGACACTGGCCGTTGCCAGCGTGATGACGAAGCTGTTGATACCCGTGCGTACGATAAGGAGCCCGTTGGTCGCGCCCATCAGCGCACCCAGAGCCAGCCCGATGAGGATGGCCAGCAGCGGGTCGAGGTGGAAGACCTCCATCAGCCCGCCGGCACACATGGCGACCCCGCCGCCGATCGCGCCGAGCGAGAGGTTCATCTCTCCCGCCGAGAGGGCGATCATCTGCCCGAAGGCGATGACGATCTGCACTGCTGCGAAGCGCAGCAGCGTGAACATGTTGAAGTCGCTGGTGAAGCCGGTCGCGAACAGCGCGAAGAACAGCCAGAAGCCGAGGGTCACGGCCAGCAGGCCGAGCCTGGGCGAGTTGCGCCTCAGGATGCTGCGTAGCCGGTCACTACCCATCAGGGTCCGTCGTCTCTCCAGCGGTCGTGGTGGGATCGGCAGCCGCGAAGCGGATCCGCGTGCAGTGGATCACGCCTCGCGGCCACCGGAGGAGCGTCTGGACGCTCGTCAGTGGCCCCGTCCTAGGGGCAGGTCACGTAGTCCGCGGGGAAGGTTTCGGCGATTCCGGCGGTGACCTCCTTGAGGTCCTCGCCGTAACTCTCCACGTTGTCGGCGTGGATGAGCAACGTGCCGGAGTCCACGAAGTAGGGGGCATCCTCTGCGGCGGTGCAGCCCTTGGCCAGCATGGCCAGGATCTTGGCGCCGACGAATGCCTGGCCGTACGGGTTCTGGGCCATGGTGCCGTCGATGATGCCGTCGCGGATGGCGTCGAGGACGATGGGATCGTCGTCGATGCCGACCATGCGGATGCGGCCGTCACCGAGGTTGCGCAGCGCCGTCGCCGACACGGTGGAGGGCACGTAGGCCGTGGTCACGATGCCGTCGATCTCGTCGCCCTTGGCCGCGAGGAACGCGTTGATCTTCTCGTCCGCAGACTCCTGGTCGTCGATATCGGCGATGTGCTCCACGATGGTGACCGCCCCGTCGGTCTCGGCCACAGCACGCTCGACCGCGTCGATGCGCAGCGTCGTGTTGGGGTCGACCAGGAAGCCGGTGCCATGCATGATCGCACCCTCGCCACCCATGGCCTCGATGAGGGCCTTGGTGCCAAGGTAGGCGGAGTTGGCCACGTCGGTCCCGAAGCAGAACGCCGCGTCGGTGGGCTCGGTCACACAGCCAGCGATGGCCATGACCGGGAAGCCGGCCGCAGAAAGCTCACTCATGATGGCGTTGGTGGCGTTGGCGTCGCCAGGGAAGATGCCAAAGGCATTGAAGCCCTGGGCGGCCATGCTGTTGAGCAGCTGATTCTGGTCGTTGAGGTCCCACGCGGGTGGAGCGCGGAATTCGCTCGCACCAAGCCCGTTCTCTGCGACGGAGTCGGCCAGGCCGGGCTCCATGGGCAGGAAGTAGGGATGCGGGCCGCCGGGGACGATCGCTACGCGGACGTCGGAGAAGTCCATCTCCTCGGCCTGTGCGACTGCTGGTCCGGCGATAGCCAGAGCCATGAGAGCGCTGAGGCCCAGGCCTCCTAGTCGGATGGCCCGTGATCTGCTTGCCATCTGTACCTCCAATGGGTTCCTGGTGACGAAGAGCGATGTGGGTGGTGACGGGCGACGTGAGCCGCCATGGGGCAGGGTTGGAACCGCTGCCGTCGAGTCGATATCCCGGTCCGGTCTTCCCACCTCCCCTCACTCGTCCTGCTCGATCGCGGTCCTCCCCGACGGCGATCACGCAGTGGCTGCAACAGGTGACCGGTTGAGCGTATCACCTGATGAATATGCTACGTTGGCCGAGCACGCAATCGCGATCGAGGGCACTCCATGAGGCATGCAGAGGTGGTTGCCTGGGAGGCTGAGACAGGCTCACGCGGACCATCAGCAACGAGCGATGAGGCTGACCGCCGCGTTCGTGTCGACGGACAGCAGGGTCGCGGAAAGGACCGAGGACCATGCGGGACTACGTGACGCGCCAGGAGTACGACGCCTGGATCAACGAGAGCGCGGCGCTGGCCGTGGCCTGCGGCTATCCGGTCCGCGATTCGATGATCAACGACAACAGCGGCGTCATCTTCGGCCCCGACCAGTACGCGGCCTTCGACGATGGCATGTGGTCGCGCGAGCCCTTCGAGGCCATCGCCATCTTCGATTCCATCAACGAGCCCGCCATCGACGGGCTGCCCGAGGCGGCCATGGACTTCGCCGAGTTCGGCGGTCTCTGCGAGAAGGCGATCATCGTCCACCCCGGCAAGTTCTGTTCCGCGCACCTCCATTGGCGCAAGACCGAGT
>CAYZDQ010000289.1:0-4036 GCA_964476955.1 uncultured Anaerolineaceae bacterium | reverse complement strand
GGGCTTCATCCCGGAGGTGGCGAAGCCGGAGCTGTTCGACGGGGTCATCACCGTGGCACCCGAGGATGCGATGACCTACGCCCGCCGTTGCGCCGTGGAAGAAGGCCTCCTCGTGGGCATCTCCTCGGGCGCCTCGCTCGCGGCCGTGGCGCAGCTTCGAGCGCGGATCCCGGACGGCTCCCGCGTGCTGACCTTCACCTACGACAGCGGCGAGCGGTACCTCTCGGTCGACGCGCTCTGGGCGGACTGACGCGCTCCCAAGCCTGACTTGGGGCATCATGCGCGAATGGTCACGGGAGTGCTACGAGATTAGAGGGGGCCACGAAGTCAGCCAGTGAACGTCGATACCATCATTACGCTCTATGGCCTGCTGGCCCTTGCCGGCATCGTCATCCTGGCTTGGTACTGGCTGATGGCCTTCGCCTCGCTGCTTGCGGACGGGGTCCAAGATGGCTTCGCGGTACTGCGGGTGCGGCTCAGCCCGATGGCACTCACCGCCGCCTGGGGCGCGTCCGTCCTGGCCACCGCCGGCAGCCTCTACTTCAGTGAGATCGCCCACTACCTGCCCTGCACGCTGTGCTGGTACCAGCGCATCGCCATGTACCCGCTGGTAGTCATCCTCGGCATCGCCGCTGTGCGGCGAGACATCGATGTCCGTATCTACGCCATCCCGTTGGCACTCATCGGCGCGCTCATCTCCTCGTACCACTACCTGCTCGAGTGGTTCCCCCAGATCGACACCGGTGCCTGCAGCGCGGTCATCCCCTGCACGCAGGTTTGGTTCCGCGAGTTCGGCTTCGTGAGCATGCCGCTGCTGGCGCTCATCGCGTTCGGCTTGATCATCACGTTCCTGCTGATCCCGCCGCGCTCCAGCAGCACAGACGAGGCGGATGAGGCGGATGAGGATGACGACGAGTTCGACGACGCGGGCTGACCACCACCATCAAGCAGGCTGACGCGCCGCGGAACGCTGTTCGGTCAACCGCACGAATCCGACCGCACCGCCGTCCCGCAGGCCATCTCGCGGTCGTAGCCCGTTCGATCGTTCGGTGTACCGCACGGATTCGGCCGATATGGTGAGGCTAGCGCCTTCGCCCGCTGCTTCCGGCCGAAACCGTGCGGCCAACCGAACACCTGAGGGAACAGCTGCGGCCAACCGAACACCTGAGGTAGCCGCTACGGACAACCGAACACCGGGGGAGCGGCCTAGCGCTCCTGCTCTGCCACGGCCTCGGTCACGGCTGTGGCGATCGCGATGTCCTGCACCGCCACGCCGGTCGAATCGAAGACCGTGATCTGCGAGGCCGAGGTGCGCCCGGTGGCCTCCCCCGCCAGCACCGCACCTAACTCCACGGCCACGGCCACATCGATGGTGCCGGCCGCGACGGCACGCGAGATCTCACCGCGAGTGCGGCACTGCTCGAGGCTGTCGCCCACGACCACGTCTGCCAGCGCCAGCACGTCCGCGGCCAGCTCCTGCTTCGCGCTGGTGTCAGAGCCGATAGCACTGATGTGCGTGCCAGGTCGGATGTCGGCGGCCTGCAGCAGCGGCTCCGTCGATGGCGTGGTCGTCACGATCAGCTGCGCGGTCGCGGCCACGCCCGTGGGCGACTCGGCCGCCAGCACCTCGAAGCCGGCCGCGGCCATGTCCGCGCGGTACTCCTCGACACGCTGCCGGTCGCGGCCCCAGGCCACCACCTCGCGGGTCTCGAACAGCGGCGCCAGCTGCTGCACCTGCAGACGCGCCTGCATGCCGCTTCCCGCCCCGCCGACACGACCCACCCCCGACCGTGCCCGCGCGTCCGCCGACCCAGCTCCGGCAGCGGCCGTGCGCACCTCGGTGAGGCCGCCTTCGTCGAGCAGCACCGCCTCCGGCTCGCCGGTGTCCTGCCGAAACACGAGCATCATGCCGTTCGAGGACGGCAGCCCCAGCCCCGGGTTCCCGTAGAAGCCGCTGGCGACCTTGATGACGTAGTAGTCGTCGCCGGCGATAGCGCCGTACTTGATATGGACTTCGCCCTTGTCCAACAGCAGCTCGCCCACCGGCGGCACCACCGCCCGGCCCGCCGAGTAGCCTCGGAACGCGCTCTCGATCATGGGCAGCAGGTCGATGTCGGCCAGGACCTCCTCGATGCGTGAACGCTCGACGATGAGCATCAGGCCAGGATCCCCCGTAGCTTCTCGACACCGACATTGCCACCACAGAGGATGACCGCGGTCGTGCCCTCCACCTGTCGCGCGTTCGCCCGGGCGGCGGCATAGGCCATGGCGGCTGAGCCCTCCACCAGCTGGTGTTCGAGCTCGATGAGGTCGAGGAAGGCCGCCCGGATGTCGCCCTCCGGCACCGTCACGAAGTCGTCGAGCACGGCCCCGAGCACGTCGAAGGTGATGGCACCCGGCTCTACCCCACCGGCGGTGCCGTCGCTGAGCGTGGGGTCGGAGGGCATGTCGAGGATGCGCCCGGCACGAAGCGAGTGATACATCACCGCCGAGGCCGCAGGTGAGCAGCCCACCACGCGGGTCGAGGGTGAGACGGCCTTGACGATGCTCGCGACACCCGAGGCCAGCCCGCCACCACCAACGGCCACGAAGACCGTGCGCAGATCCTCGACCTGGTCGAGCAATTCGAGTCCGAGCGTGCCCTGGCCACCGATGATGGCCGGGTCGTTGTAGGGCGAGACGAAAGTCAGTCCGCGCTCCTCCGCGATGCTCCTCGCCCCGAGCTCGCTCTCGACGCTGTCAGCGCCATGGACCTCGATGCGGCCACCGAGCCGTTCGATCGCGGCCAGCTTGGAGGGATTGGCGTTCTGCGGCACGACCACCAGTGGCGCCACGTCGACGATGCTGCCGGCGTAGGCCACGGCCGCGCCATGGTTGCCGGTGGAGGCGGTGACGATCCCTCGCGCAAGGTCATCCGCAGTCAGCGAGAGCACCTTGCTCACCGCGCCGCGCGCCTTGAACGAGCCCGTGTGCTGCAGGTTCTCGCACTTGAGCACGACCCGCGATCCGACCGTCGCGGCCAGGCTCACCGAGGGCACGACAGGTGTGGTCAGCAGATGCGGCCGCGCGCGCCCCTCGGCGGCGTGCACCTCGGCCGGGACGTCGATGGGTGGTCGTGGCGTGGTCACCGCTCCAGTCTAGGGCGTGGCGTGGCCCGGCCCTGACGTGCCCCGGTCCTGACCCACCCGGCCCTGACCCGCCCCGGTCCTGACCCGCCCGGCGGACCGGTGATGGCCCGATGGTCGCCCTGACGAGCACGAGGCTCACTCGGGATACTGGCTGTCGGCCGAACCGACTCGGCCCCATCGGAGTGGTCACGTGGACGAAGAGCTCAAGCAGCTGGACCTCACCACCGCCGAGGCTCGCCGCCTTGCGACGGCAGCCCTCGATGCGCTGAGCGAGCCGCAGGCGGCGCTGCGCGTGGCCGCCGCCGACTACATCGAGTCGATCGCAGCCCGTCGGCTGGAGGCAGCGCGGCATGCCTCGGTAGAGGTCATGGCCAAGCTCGACGACGATGACATCGCGGAGCTACGGCTGTGGACCGAAGAGCAGATCGCCCTCGCGCGCGCGGAGGTCGAGCGCGAGATCGAGGAATGTGACTTCTGGATCCCGGAAGCCTCCGGCATGAGCCCGACAGATGTGACCACCTACGGCGGCGCCCTGATGGACGGGCATCCCACAGAACCTGATGTCGCTCTTCGAGCGCAGCCTTGCGCCCTTGCGCCGGGGCCTGGCGGCAGTGGGCCTGGCCGGCATCCCCGCGTCCGCCGAGGCGCGGGTCGAGGTGGCGCTGGCGCGGGCATGGAAGGCCTACCGAGAGGCCGCTGTCGAGTGCGTGGCCAGGTGGGCCGATGTCGACGAGCGATACCACGCGAGCGCCGAGCGCTTCCAGGAGCTGCGCTGGGAGCTCGCCGCGGAGGTCGATGTCGAGGCGCTCAAGGCGCGCCGGGCGGCCGAGACCGACGAGACGACCGAGGATCCGGCAGAGGCGCACGCCGCGATCGTCGCGGCCGAGGCTGCAGCCGACGACGAGGGC
>CAYZDQ010000288.1:0-4041 GCA_964476955.1 uncultured Anaerolineaceae bacterium | reverse complement strand
ACCTCGAGGCCGGCGATGAGCCGAAGGACGGTGGTCTTGCCGCAGCCGGAGGGGCCGATCAGCATGAGCACCTCGCCATCGGCGATCTCGAGGTCGACATCCCTGACCGCGGGCACGTCCCGATAGTGCTTGGAGACTCGCTCTAGGCTCACACTTGCCATGGCGGCATCCTCCCGAGGTCGCTTCCGATTCCGGAGTCTGGTCCGCTCGGCCAGCGGCTACAAGGGGCGAACAGCCTCTCGCGCCCCGACCGATGACGCGTCTGCGGCGCTAGCCATCAGCTTCGGGCTCTACCGCCGGATCGTCAGCCGGGGGCTCCTCACTCCCCGCGTCCTGTGTGGCCTCGACCGTGTCCAGCTCGCCACGCTCGAAGGCCTGCACTCGCTCGCGCACGCGCATGGCCATGGCCACGAACGGCGCCGAGAGTGTAGCCCCGAGGATGCCGAAGAGGACCGAGCCGATGATCGTCGAGCCGAAGCCGACGATGGGATGGAGGTCGAGAGCGTTGCGCTCCATCTGGCGCTGGACGATGGGCTGGACCACGTTCTGCGCCACGAGGATGACCACGAGCATGATCACCGCCGGCACGATGCCACCGGAGCCGAAGGCGATGAGCAGTGCGAACACCGACGAGATCAGCGCGCCGATGTAAGGCACGTAGGAGGTCACGAAGGTGACCAGCGCGATGGTGAAGCCCAGCGGCACGCTCATCACGATGGCTGCCAGCCAGACCATGCCGGCCACCGGCAAGCTGGCCACGGTGAGGACGTAGAAGTAGTCACGGAACGACCGGGTGGCGTCGTCGACGATGCCCGCACCCAGGTCGGCCGGCACGCCCAGATTGGCCCCCACCCAGCCCTCGAGCGTCTCCCACTCGGCGATGACGAAGTAGAGGATGAAGAAGGCGATGAAGGTGCCGACCACGAAGCTGCTGATGCCGGAGAAGGCACCAGGCACGTAGGAGAGCAGCCCCGGCAGGACCCCGTCCACGAAGTCCGAAAGCTGGGATCGAGCGTCGTCGATGATCGAGACCGTGATGCCCTGCTCGGCCAGCCAGTTGCGCACCAGATCGATGGCCGCCTGGGTCTGAGCGACGATCTCGTCGCCCTGGTCGAGGACGCCGATGACGACCACGGCCACGATGAAGGCAGCCAGCACGAAGATGCCCACGAGCACGAGCAGCGCGGCCACCTGCCTGGGCATGAAGCGGGCGAACAGGGAGGCCACCGGCTCGAAGATCATGCCCAGCACCACGGCCACGATGAGCGGCAGGATGAAGGTGGAGAAGCCCATGTAGGCGACCACGGCCACGGCCACGATGCCCACGATCGACCAGGCTCGGATGCCGGCGGTGCGCAGTTGGCGATCGCGCTCGGGGCTGAAGAGGACGGAGCCGCGGCGCTCCCGGTTCATCAGGCCTTCTCCTGCGGTCGTGTCGGGGTCATGGTGACGGACTCCACCTCGGGTCGTGCGGTCGGGATGCGGTAGAGGAACACCAAGAGGACCACGGCGGTGCCCAGCAGACCGGCTCGCAGGAGCAGGCTGTCGAGCAGGGCGATGGAGATCGCGAAGGTGATCACGACCACGACCAGGGTGCGCGTCTTCACGCCCGGTGGCAGCGATCGCGAGCGGCGCCACTCGCTGATGATCGGACCCAGCGAGGGCTGGCCCAGCAGCCACTCGTACAGCCGCGTCGAGGCTCGCGCATAGCAGGCGGCGGTCACGAGCAGGAACGGCGTGGTGGGCAGGACCGGCAGGAACACCCCTACGACACCGAGCACCAACGAGGCCGTGCCCACCACCAGCAGCAGCGCCCGGAACAGCGGCGAGATCGTCGCCGGGTCCGGGTGCCCCTCGAGCGTCGTGATGGGGTCGTTGGCGGATCGGGTCATCGTGCCCATGATGCCGCTAGACAGGGGAGGGCGCTGTCAGCGACGATGCGGCCGATGGACCACATCACACCGACGCCCGTCGACTCGGTCACGGTCACCACGATCATGGACAACGGCGCTGACCTGCTGGCGCCGTCGGCAGGGGCAGCCCGCAAGCTGGCGTTCGTCGGACCACACCCTCCGTCGCCCGTGATGGAGGGCGGCGAGCGCTTCGAGGGCCGGGTGGCCGAGCACGGCTTCTCGGCGCTGCTCGAGATCCGGCGTGGCGAGCGCGTGACGCGGGTCCTCTACGACGCCGGTCTGACCCCATTGGGCGTGCGCGACAACATGCGCCGGTTGCAGGTCGACCCCGGGGACGTCGAGGCGTTGGTGATGAGCCACGGCCACTTCGACCACACCACCGGGCTCGAAGGTGTCCTCGGTGAGCTCAGCCGCTCCGGCACACCCATGGTGCTCCACCCCGACTTCTGGACCCGCCGCCGGCTGAAACTCGAAGGGACGGAGCACATCGAGGTACCCACGCCGTCGCGCGCGTTCGTGGAGCGCTCGGGCGTCGAGGTCATCGAGGAGGGCGCGCCCTCATTACTGTTCGACGGGGGCCTGCTCGTGACCGGCGAGGTCGACCGCACCACCGGGTACGAGCCCGGCATGCCCAACCAGCAGGCCTGGCGCGGCGGTGCCTGGGTCGAGGATCACCTCGTAGCGGACGACCAGGCCGCGCTGATCAACGTGGTCGGCAAGGGCCTGGTGGTCATCACCGGCTGCGGCCACTCGGGCATCGTGAACATCACCCGCTACGCCCGCAAGCTGACCGGGGTCGAGCGGGTCTATGCCCTCATCGGCGGGTTCCACCTGAGCGGCAAGGTCCATGCGCCCATCATCGGGCGTGTGGTGGACGCCATCGCGGAGCTGTCGCCGGAGGTCATCGTGCCGGCACATTGCACCGGCTGGGTCGCGCAGGTTGCGCTGGCTCAGCGCTTGCCGGAGGCGTTCACACCCAACGCGGTGGGGGCGACCTTCGAGCTCTAGTCGTAGTCCTCAGACCGTCGGCACATCTTCGGGCGCATGGTCCTGCGCGTAGGCCACCAGCGCGCGCAGGTTCTCCGGCGGCGTCTCCGGCGCGACCTCGCAGCCGGTGCCCACGACGTGGTTCGGGCCGCAGATGCCGTGGCAGCGGGCCGCCGCGGCATAGACCTCCTCGGGCGTGCCGGCGAGCATCTCCTCGACCGTGTTGACGTTGCCCAGGATGACCGGCTCGGGTCCCAGCACTTCGCGAGCGTGGACCAGGTCGACCGGGAAGTCGAGCTCGAAGATGTCGACCGGCAGTCCCTTCATGACCGGCAACAGGTCGTCGGTGCGGCCGCACATGTGCAGGCGCACGATGACGTCCGGCCGGGTCGACTTGATGTCCTCCACCACGCGCCGCTGGGCGGGGTAGATGAAGCGCTCGTAGTGGGCCGGGCTCATCATCGAGGCCGCCGCGTCGCTCATGCCGACCGTGTCCGCGCCGGCCTCCACCTGCGGCTTCCAGAAGGCGCGGGCCACCTGCGAGGTGAAGTCGAAGAGCTCGTCGAGGAACTCCGGATCCTCGTACGTGTCCATCATCAGCGCAGACAGGCCGCGCATCTCCGCGGCCAGGGCCAGCGGCCCCTCTACCCAGCCCACGATGGACGCGTCAACGCTGACGGTCTCGCGCATCACCTCGATCGATTCCACGCGGTCGCGCATGCGGCCCGGCGCCAGCGGGTCCGGCACGCGCAGGCCGGCCAGCGTGCCCTTCTCACGCACGAGCGCGCGCTCTTCCACGATGGCGGGACCGGTCGCCGCCCACTCCACGCTGCTGTCGTCGCCACCGGCGATGTCGATGAGCTCGCGTGCCGGATCGGAGCACAGCATCAGGCAGTCGATGCCGTAGGCCTCGGCCATCGACATCTGAGCCTCGGCCAGGCGTCGCCCGTGGGTCACGTAGTCGTTGTAGTCGAGACCCGCGTGCCGGGCCGCGAACTGCATGATCAGCGGCTGGGCCGGCAGATGGTCGATGGGCTCACCGGCGATGAGCCCGCGGATGCGTTCGAGACTTCCCATGGGTCGACTGTAGACCGCGGCCGACCGTGTCTGTGAGCCCGATGTGCTCATCACGATCGTCGCG
>CAYZDQ010000287.1:1197-4081 GCA_964476955.1 uncultured Anaerolineaceae bacterium | reverse complement strand
GTCCGAGGTCCTCGCCGGTACGGAGGAGACGACCACCGGTGTCATCCGCCTCAAGGCCATGGCGTCCGACGATGCACTGGCCTTCCCGGTCCTGGCCGTCAACGAGGCCCAGACCAAGCACCTCTTCGACAACCGCTACGGCACCGGCCAGTCCACCGTCGACGGCATCCTGCGTGCGACCAACTACCTGCTGGCCGGACGCCGCTGCGTGGTCGCCGGCTATGGCTGGGTCGGGCGTGGTATCGCCAACCGTTTGAGTGGCATGGGCGCTCGCGTGACCGTGGTCGAGGTCGATCCGGTCCCGGCCGTCGAGGCGCTGATGGATGGCCACCAGGTCATGACCGCCGGCGACGCCGCCCGCTGGGGCGAGATCTTCGTCACGGCCACGGGCAACCTCAACGTCTTCCGGGAGGAGCACTTCCGCGTGATGCAGGACGGCGCGATACTCTCCAACAGCGGCCACTTCGACGCCGAGCTGGAGCTCTCGGCGCTCGAGCGCCTGGCCGAGGGCCACGTGCGCGAGGCGCGCGAGAACGTACGGGAATATGACCTCGGTGAGAAGAAGCTGTACCTGCTGGCCGAAGGCCGGCTGGTCAACCTCGGCGCCGCCGAGGGGCACCCGGCCGCGGTCATGGACATGAGCTTCGCGGGCCAGGCGCTCGCAGCCGAGTTCGTGGCCGCCAACCACGAGTCGCTGGGCAACGAGGTGCACGTGCTGCCCGATGAGCTCGACAAGCAGATCGCCCGACTCAAGCTCGAGTCGCGCGACATCTACATCGAGGGCATGACCCCCGAGCAGGTCGAGTACTACAACTCCTGGACGCAGGGCACCTGACCCGACTCCAACACGAACGATCAAGGGCCGGCGTCGAAGAGGCGCCGGTCTTCTTCGTGGGCCTGATGCGAAGGCCTAGTCCGAGCGGAAGGCCTAGAAGGGCCGCAACAAGCTGGCCATGCTGCCGCCGGCCGCGACCCGCTTGGTCTTCTCCAGCAGCACCGCTCCGCCGGCCCACTCGGCGGGGTGCTGAAGCTGCAGACGCTTCTCCTCGGCGATCATCGTGGTCCACAGCTTGGGATAGTGATCACGCAGGTACTCGCTCGAGCGGTAGCGCGACATGAGCTCATTGACGAAGGCCGCGTAGCGGGTCACCGGGTCGGTGTCGGCGGCAAGCTGCTCGAACTCGTGCTGGTACCCCGCCGCGGCGCGGAAGCGCCCGAAGAAGCCACCCACGCTGTGGGCGCCGGTGTCCCAGCCCTGCGAGTGACCGCCACGCCGGAGTAGGGGAGCGGGTGACTCGAAGACGCAGATGACCTCGCCGCCGATCCGCTCCGCGCGCAGCGTGCCGCCGAAGGAGAGGTAGCGGTTGGCCACGCCCTTGCGGTCGCAGAGCGTGATGCGGCCCCAGGAGTAGGTGCTCTCCCGTGGCAGGCGACTGGCATAGGTCAGCGTCTCGCGCACGCCGAAGCCGCGCGTGCCCGTGATCCAGTACTCCACCACCTCAGGGTCATAGTGCTTGAGCGTGGGCTTCGCCCGGATGGCGGCGAGCAGGAACGCAGGACCCGGTCGGTCGGGCAGGTCCGGATCGGAAAGGAAGCCCCAATCGGCCAGCAGCTCCGACGCGAGCCTGGGGTCGATGGAGGACGGGAGATCGGCCATCTGTCACCGATGATGCCCCGTTCATCTCGGCCGCAGCATGGCCATCGGACCCGAAACGAGACGGTCCTCGGGCACTCTCGGGCGGTCCCCATGGCCCGGGCTGGTCCGCCCGGCGTGCGTGCTACGCTCTCGCGGACCCATCGACAGGAGACCCCGACTTCATGACGAGCATCCTCGAATCCGGCCAGTACCTCTTCACCTCGGAGTCGGTCACCGAAGGCCATCCCGACAAGATGTGCGACCAGATCTCGGACGCCATCCTCGACGCCATCATCGCGGACGCCTCCGAGCGCAAGGCTCCCGAGCCTCGCGTCGCCTGTGAGACCGCCACGACCACGGGCCTGGTGCTGGTCCTCGGTGAGATCTCGACCGATGGCTACGTCGACTTCCAGAGCGTGGTGCGCGAGACCGTTCGCGGCATCGGCTACACCAAGGCGGAGTACGGCTTCGACTACGAGACCTGCGGCACGCTCGTGTCGGTCAGCGAGCAGTCGGCCGACATCGCCATGGGTGTCGACGGCGAGGAGCTGGGCGCCGGTGACCAGGGCATGATGTTCGGCTTCGCCTGCCGCGAGACGCCGGAGCTGATGCCGCTGCCCATCGCACTGGCCCATCGCATGTCACGCCGGCTGGCCGAGGTGCGCAAGAGCGGTCAGCTCCACTACCTGCGTCCGGACGGCAAGACGCAGGTCACCGTGGAGTACGAGCGCGGCGTGCCGGTGCGCGTCGGCACGGTCGTGGTCTCCACCCAGCACGATGCCGACATCCGCCAGGAGCAGATCTACGACGACATCGAGGATGCGGTCATCCTGCCGGTCATCGAGCCCGAGCTGCGGCCCATCGATCCGGTCATGCACGTCAACCCCACCGGCCGCTTCGTGGTCGGCGGGCCCATGGGTGATGCTGGCCTCACCGGGCGCAAGATCATCGTCGATACCTACGGCGGCATGGCCCGCCATGGTGGCGGTGCCTTCAGCGGCAAGGATCCGACGAAGGTCGATCGCTCGGCTGCGTACGCCGCGCGCTGGGTGGCCAAGAACGTCGTGGCCGCGGGCCTGGCCGATCGCTTCGAGGTCGAGCTGGCCTATGGCATCGGCATCGCCGAGCCGGTCAGCCTCTCGGTCGAGTCCTTCAGCACCGGCGTCATCCCCGACGAGCGCATCCTCTCGCTCATCAGGGAGCACTTCGACCTGCGCCCGGGTGGCATCATCAGCGCCCTCGACCTGT
>CAYZDQ010000287.1:0-1187 GCA_964476955.1 uncultured Anaerolineaceae bacterium | reverse complement strand
GCAGACGGCGGCCTACGGCCACTTCGGCCGCGAGGACCTGGACCTGCCCTGGGAGCGCACCGACAAGGCGCAGCTGCTCAAGGAGGACGCCGGACTCTAGCTTTCCGCGAGCGCCTCGTTCGCGACCTTGAGGTAGCGCGCGACGGTGTTGGCCATGCTCAGCTCGCGGGCCAGCCTCTGCACACCGGGGTCGGGATCCGCCAGCGGCCTGGCCAGCAGTTCGTTGATGGCCGAGCCCAGGGGCCAGGCCTCGCCGGCCGGTCCGAAGAAGTTGAGCGCACCCGGCACGCGCCGGGCGTACTCGCGCGTGCCCGGCAGGTCGGACACGAGCATGGGCTTGCCCGACGAGATCCACGACGACATCGAGCCCGAGGCCGAGAGGTCGGTGAAGGGCAGGATGGCCAGGTGCGTGGCCGCCATCCAGGTGCCCATCTCTTCCTCGCTGAGGTAGCCGGTGATACGGAAGCGGTCGCCCAGGCCCAGCTCCTGGGCCTTCTCGAGGGCGAGATCGTGGACGAAGGTGCGGCCTTCGATGGGCCCCCCCGCGTAGACCATGATGGCGTCGTCGGGCATGTAGGGAACCGCCTCCACCGCGTAGCGATGGCCCTTGCGGCCGTAGACGAAGCCGAGCAGCGTGACCAGCTTGCGGTCGCCCAGCCCCAGCTTCTCGCGTGCTTCCTGAGGTGAGAGCCCCAGCTCCCGTGCTTCCACGAAGTGCGGGATCACGCGCATCTTCTCGACCGGGATGATGCCGCGCAGGCGCTCGACCTCTATCTGCGAGTGGACCACGATGCGGTCGGCGGTGCGGCCCAGCTGGCGCAGGCTCCAGGCGTCCGCCTGGAGGTATCGCTGGCGCAGGCCCTGTCGGTCGAAGACATCGTGCATCGTGACTACCAGGGCGCCGGTATAGGCGCGACGGAAGCGCATCAGGCGAGGCAACGAGCCGTGCTTGCCCCAGCCGCGCTTGTTCCACTGCATCAGCACGACGTCGCAGGAGCCCAGCTGTGTGGCGACCTGGCTCAGCTGCTCGGAAGACTGGTCCACGCGCCCGGCTTCCACCTCGGTCACCGTCAGGTCGTCGTGGGTCCGGGTCTCATCGGCGATGAGCTGGCCGTATCGACGGACGCCACTCGCGGTGCGGCCGAGATGGAGGAACCCGACGTTCTGCAGCTGGGTGGCCATCTGTC
>CAYZDQ010000286.1:0-4096 GCA_964476955.1 uncultured Anaerolineaceae bacterium | reverse complement strand
ATCGCCGGCAGAAGGCCGAACGCCGGCTGCTCGCCGGCCCTGCGTACCAGGATCACGACCTCGTGTTCGCGACCGGCCTGGGCACGCCGCTAGAGACGGGCAACGTCCGGCGGGACTGGCTCCTAATCGTGAAGGCCGCCGACCTCGAGGGGCTCAGGCTCCACGACCTCCGCCATGCCGACGCGACGCTGATGCTGCGGGCCGGCGTCCACCCCAAGGTCGTATCGGAGCGGCTGGGCCATGCGAGCGTGAATATCACCCTCGATACGTACTCCCACGTCCTGCCTGGGCTACAGGAAGCGGCTGCGGAAGCCATCGACCGGGCTCTCGATGAGCCGGCCACGCTTGAGGAAGCTCGGTAGCCCGTTAGCAATCCGTTAGCAAAACGACCCTCGGCCTCGGGCTCGATGCCCGTCCGGGGGTCGTTTCGTGCTTGAAATGTGGTGGGCGGTAGAGGACTCGAACCTCTGACTTCCTCGGTGTAAGCGAGGCGCTCTGACCAACTGAGCTAACCGCCCTGTGTACCGCGATGGTAGCGCCGGGCACGGCTGCACGCCGGGTGGGTGTCAGGGAAGGAGTGGTGCCCAGGCCGGGACTTGAACCCGGATGAGTTGCCTCACACGCCCCTCAAACGTGCGCGTATACCAATTCCGCCACCTGGGCAGGTGTCCGATGCGATCGAAGTGGTACCGCGGGAGGGACTTGAACCCACACGAGCTGTAATGCTCACTAGGTCCTGAACCTAGCGCGTCTGCCTATTCCGCCACCGCGGCACGTAACGATCACAACGCTCTTTCAAGCGAGAAACGATGGTAGCACGGCGGCACGAAAGGCCGAACCGGGACCATCTACCCGCCCGTCGAGCGGATCCGAGGTTACTCGGTGATGTAGATGAGCATGCTCACGACGACGAAGAGCACCGCGAGCACGATGGTGAACTGGTAGAGGCGCTGCTCCACGCCACGGCGGGTATGGAAGCTGGCGGTGTCGCCACCACCGAAGGTGGCGCCCAGGCCCGAGCCGCGCGACTGCATGAGGATGGCCGCGATCAGGCCGATGGCGGTGGCCAGCAGCGCGAAGAAGAGGAAGATATCCAAGGTCGGGGTCGACTCCTGTCGTTGATGGTGCCGGCAGAGCGTAGCACGGCTCCGGGCGTCACCCCGTGAGAGGGACGCCCGTCAGCGCGGCTAGTCCTCCAGCAGCGAGCGGCCGCTCATGCCCTCGGCCGGCTCGACACCGGTCAGCGCCATGAGCGTGGGCGTGACGTCGGCCAGGACGCCGTCGGCCAGGGAGCGACCCTTGACCGCGGAACCGGCCAGCAGGAACGGCACCAGGCTCAGCGAGTGCTTGGTCACCGGCGCGCCGGCCTCGTCGATCATGACGTCGGCGTTGCCGTGGTCGGCGGTGAGCGCGAAGATCGCACCCTGCCCGCCCGAGGCCACGGACTTCGCGTCCGCTGCCAGCACCGCCTGCGCCACGCGGTCGAGGCAGCTGTCGAGAAAGGTGCAGGCCTGCACGGTCGCCTCCCACACGCCGGTGTGGCCGACCATGTCCGGGTTGGCGAAGTTGGCGATGATGAGGTCGTACTCGCCCGACTCGACCGCGGCCACGATCTCGTCAGCCACACCCGTAGCGCTCATCTCCGGCTGCAGATCGTAGGTCGCGACCTTGGGGCTGGGCACGAGCTTGCGATCCTCGCCCGGCCAAGCCTTCTCCACGCCACCGTTCATGAAGTACGTGACGTGGGCGTACTTCTCGGTCTCGGCCACGTGGAACTGCTGCCAGCCGAGGCCGGAGACGACCTCCGCCAGGCTGGCCACGACCATCGGCGGGTAGGCCACCTCGACCGGCAGACCACCTTCGTACTCGGTCAGCGTGACCACCGTGGGGAAGGGCGGGTAGTCGCCGCGGTCGAAGAAGTCGAAGTCCCTGTCGACGAGGGCGTGTGTCAGCTGGCGCGCGCGGTCGGCACGGAAGTTGAAGTGGATGACCACGTCCCCGTCGCGGACGGTGCCGTCGACGTCTTCGATGAGCGTGGGCTTGACGAACTCGTCGTTCTCGCCGCGCTCGTAGCCGGCCGCCAGCGCCGCTTCGGCCGAGGCAGCGGGCTCGGTCTCGTAGCCGAGGCCGTGGACCATGGCGTCGTACCAGGCCTTGGTGCGCTCCCAGCGCTTGTCGCGGTCCATGCCGTAGTAGCGACCGCCGATCATGGCGAAGCGGGCACCGGGGTGAACCTCGGCCAGCCGGCGTTCGAAGTCGGGGATGAACCCGTCTGCCGAGCGGGGCGGGGTATCGCGTCCATCGAGCAACCCGTGCACCACGAGGTCCGCAGCGCCGGCCTCATGCGCCAGACCGGCGATAGCCACGGCATGTGCGTCGGTCGAGTGCACGCCGCCGGGACCGATGAGCCCGACGAGATGCACGCGCGAGCCGGCCGCAGCCGCCTGCTTGACCGCCGCGAGGAGGACCTCGTTGTCCTTGAAGGTGCCGTCGGCGATCTCGGCGTCGATGCGCGGCAGGTCCTGCAGCACCGGGCGGCCGGCGCCGATGTTGAGGTGGCCGACCTCGCTGTTGCCCATCTGCCCCTCGGGCAGGCCGACCGCGAGCGCGGAGGCATCGAGCTTCGAGTTGGGCCAGGCGTCGAGCAGTGCCCGCCACTTGGGCATATCGGCCGCGGCGATGGCGTCGGCTTCGAGCTTCGGCCCATAGCCGAAGCCGTCGACGACGATGAGCACGACCGGGCAGGGTCGCTCGATCCGGGTGGTCACGAGGGTGTTCCCCCTTTCAGCAGGGCGCCCGGAGCGGGTCCGCTCCGGGCTGTGGGGCGCGAGGGGCGCGAGTGTTCTGGGGGCTAGGCCTTGGCGCGAGCCGCGGCAGCCTCTGCCGCGGTGGCAGCGATGGCGGCCATCTGGTCGGGCTTGAGGCCGGCGCCGCCGATGAGCGCACCGTCGATGGAGGGCTCGCTGATGAACTCGCCGAAGGAGTCGGCCGTGACCGAGCCGCCGTAGAGGATGGGCACGGACTCGGCGTATTCCGCACCGCCGAGGTCGGCGACGGTGGCGCGGATGGCGTCCGCCATCTCGGCCGCGTCGGCACCCGTGGCGGTCTTGCCGGTGCCGATTGCCCACACGGGCTCGTAGGCGATGACGAGATCGGAGGGGAGGCCGTTCCCCGCAGCCAGGACGATCTCGAGCGAGGCCTTCACCTGGGCCTGCACGGTCTCGAGGGCCCTGCCGGCCTCACGCTCTTCGAGCTGCTCGCCGCAGCACATCATGGGGCTGATGCCGGCCTCCACGAGGCGGACGATCTTGTGGCCCACGATCTCGTCGGACTCGAACTGGTCGCGACGGCGCTCGGAGTGGCCGATGATGCACCACGGCACGAGGCCCTTGAGCATGTCGGCGCTGATCTCGCCGGTGTAGGCACCCTTGGGCGCGTTGTGGATGTTCTGGGCGCCGACGAGGACACCGGTCCCCTCCACCGCAGCGCTGACGGCGCTGATGTTGGTGTAGGGCGGGCAGATGATGCGGGTGACGTTAGCCACGTCGGTGGCCTTCGCGATGTCGGCGGCCAACGGGCCGGCATCCGCGGGAGTGGTGTTCATCTTCCAGTTGGCAGTGATGATGACGGGTCGCATAGACCCAATCCTACTCGCCAGCGGGCCCCGAGGCTGAAGCTGCCGATTCGAGCCGGGTGAAGGCGCGCTGCACGCGCGCTCGCGAGAGTCCCAGGCTCGCGGCCAGCTCGGTGAAGGAAGCCTCCGGCGCATCCTTCCGGGCCCGCGCCACCGACTGGTCCACGGCCGAGAGCTGGCCCAGCAGTCCCTCTGCCTCGAGCTGCTCGATGGTCGCCAGCTGGCGGGCGCTCGAGGCCACGGTCCGCTCGAGGTTGGCGGTCTCCGCGTTGAGCACACGGTTGAGATGGCCCTGCAGCTGGCGCATCACCAGGCGCGATTCGATCTCGAGCACGCTGGCGCCGGCACCGCAGTAGCGCAGCAGGGAGAGGATCGTCTCGGTGCGCTTGCTCGTGAGCACGGCCCGGCCACGCCGGATGCGTGACGACAGCCGGAAGCCGGCTTCATCGAGCCGGCGCCGCA
>CAYZDQ010000285.1:0-4125 GCA_964476955.1 uncultured Anaerolineaceae bacterium | reverse complement strand
GACCGCAGCGCGCCAGCCGTGCACGCTGGTCGAGCTCGCGCGTGCAGCGGCAAACGGGCCTGCGCAGCGGCAAGATCCGGCAGACCGCAGCGCGCCAGCCGTGCACGCTGGTCGAGCTCGCGCGTGCAGCGGCAAACGGGCCTGCGCAGCGGCAAGATCCGGCAGACCGCAGCGCGCCAGCCGTGCACGCTGGTCGAGCTCGCGCGTGCAGCGGCAAACGGGCCTGCGCAGCGGCAAGATCCGGCAGACCGCAGCGCGCCAGCCGTGCACGCTGGTCGAGCTCGCGCGTGCAGCGGCAAACAGGCCTGCGCAGCGGCAAACGGGCCCGCGCCAGCCCGGGCACTGCCACCGGCCAGCGGGGTCCTGACTAGCCCTCGGAGGTCGCCTCGCCGCCCGACTCTCCGCCGCCGGCTTCCGGAGTGGTCGGCCCCTCACCCTCGACGGCCTCCTCGCCGTCGAAGGCGTTGAGCTCCATCTGGATGTAGCCGGGTGCGGCCTGGAACGGGAGTGGCTCCTGCACCACTTCCTCCCCTTCCCCACCGGGAGGCGGCACGAACTCGAGCACCACCCGCTCGTCGCCCTGGACCAGCACGTAGGTGATCAGCTGATCAGGGCGCGTCTCGAACTCGAGGTGCTCCCAAGAGGCCACCGAGAGGCAGATCGAGAGCGGCGTGAAGAAGGAGGACACGTCCGGGCGGTCGGCCACGATGCGCTCGACCCAGCCCGTGCCGTGGGACACGATCTCGTGGGCGCGCACGTAGCGGTAGGCCACGGTCTGTCGCAGCAAGGGGCGCAGCAGGTGATAGATGTCTACGGGGTTCGAAACGAGGCCGGCATTGACGAAGAACTTCGCCGGTGGCTCGATCGACACGCACCCTCCCGCTACAGGCGACCCGCGTCCGCTCGGGCCATGGACTCACGACGGGCCGATGGTATCGCAGAGCCCGCCGGCCGACCTGCCCGCGTCGCAGCACCAGCAGGCACCGGCAGCAGGCCTATCATCGGGGCGTGTTCCTGGCCATCGACATCGGCAACAGCGCTGCCAAGGCCGCGACCGTAGAGGGCGAGCTCATCCACGAGTCGGGCCGGCTCGACACGTCCGTGGCCACCGGCGATGACCTGCTCGATGGGTTGCGGGTGCTCGCGGGCGCGCACCCGGAGGCACCCGAGGGCATCATCGGCGTGAGCGTCGTCGACCGCTGGACCGAGCGTCTCGAACGCGCTGCCGATGAGCTGGAGCTGCCGCTCACGGTCGTGGCCGCCAGCCACATCCCCATCAGCACCGCCCTCGTACGGCCCGACCAGACCGGCCCCGACCGCCTGCTCGCGGCGTGGGCGGCATCGCGCCTCCACGGCTCGCCCGTCATCGTCGTCGACCTGGGCACGGCTACCACCGTGGACGCTGTCGACCCCGACGGCTTCTTCCTCGGCGGCGCGATCCTGCCGGGGCTGGACCTGGCCGCGGACGCGCTGGCCGACGGCACCGCCCGCCTGCCGCGTATCGAGCTCGAGCTACCCGCCGACGCGATCGGCACCGATACCGACGGTGCCATCTCCAGCGGCGTGGTCATCGGCCACATCGGTGCCGTCCGAGAGCTGGCCACGCGCATGCACGCGCACATCGACCGAGGCGACCCCACGACCGCCCCCACCAGGGTCGTCATCACCGGTGGCCACAGCGCCGCCGCCTGGGCCGCAGCAGCCTGGCGCACGTCGGCCGGGTCCGGCCTGCCCTCCATCGCCGACGAGCTCGACCCCGACCTCGTGCTGCGCGGCCTCGGCCTGCTCGCCGAGCACATGCGTGGCCGACCCTCCGCAGGAGTATCCCGATGACCGCACGACCACTCCAGGACCGACTCATCCTCCTCGGCATCACCGGCTCGATCGCCGCCTACAAGGGGGCCGAGCTGCTGCGCGAGCTCACCCGGGCGGGCGCGGAGGTGCAGGTGATGATGAGTGAGGCCGCGACCCGCTTCATCGGCCCGCTTACGCTGGAGGCGCTCTCCGGCCGGGCCATCATGCTCGACCCGCTCGAACTCCAGACCGACAGCCGCATCGGCCACATCGTGGCTGCCGACAGCGCGGACGCCATCCTCGTGGCGCCGGCCACCGCACGCTGGCTGGGCGCCATGGCCATCGGTCTGGCCAACGACATCATCACCGCCACCTGCCTGGCCAGCTCCGCGCCCGTGGTCGTGGCACCGGCCATGGATGGCGACATGTACGCGCACCCGGCCACCGTCGCCAACGTCGCGCGACTGCGCGAGTTCGGCTACACCGTGGTGGATCCGGACAGCGGCTCGCTGGCGTCCGGGCAAGAGGGCGTCGGCCGCCTGGTGGAGCTGCCCCTGCTCGTCGACGCGGTGGCTGCCGCGGTCGAGGGCCGGCCGATCCGTGAGCCTGACCCGGCCGCGCGCGCGCCGCGCGTCGAGCCGGCGCGACACGACCTCGCTGACTGGCACATCGTGGTCAGCGCCGGCGGCAACGCGGAACCCATCGATCCGGTCCGCTTCGTGGGCAACCGCTCCAGCGGCAAGATGGGCATGGCCATCACGCAGGCCGCTCTCGCTCGCGGCGCGCGGGTGACCCTCGTCAAGGGCACCACCACCGTCTCCCCGCCCGTTGGCGCCACCGTCATCGAGGCCGAGACCGCGGCCGAGATGCGCGAGGCCGTGCTGGCCGCAACCCCCACCGCGGATGCGCTGATCATGGCCGCGGCGGTAGCCGACTTCCGTCCCATCGCCCGGGCAGACACCAAGATCGAACGGGCCGGCGGGCTGAACCTGCGCCTGGAACCGACCGACGACATCCTGGCCGAGGCCGCCACCCTGGCCCGTGCGGGCGGCGATGATCCGACCCGGCGGCCGGTCATCGTCGGCTTCGCGGCGGAGACCGGATCGCTCGACCGAGCGCCGGAGAAGGCCGCACGCAAGGGCGTCGACCTGCTCGTGGCAAATGACGTCTCGGAGCCCGGCTCGGGCTTCGGCACGGACACCAACCGGGTCACGATCGTCGTCCCCGGCAAGGCTCCAGAGCCATGGCCGCAGCTGTCCAAGCGCGACGTAGCCGAGCGGCTTCTCGACCGCGTCGCAGCACTCCGTGGCGGAACGGGTGCAGAATGACCCTATGAGCGCCTCCAAGCCGGTCCGCCGCATCACCATCGCAGATATCGCCCGCATGTATGAAGAGAGCGAGCGCTTCGCGACGATCACCGCCTATGACTACCCCACCGCCCGCATCGTCGATGAGGCCGGCATCCCGCTCATCCTCGTGGGCGATTCCCTGGGCATGGTCATGCTCGGCTACGACACCACCGTGCGCGTCAGCATCGACGAGATGCTGCACCACACCCGGGCCGTCGCGCGCGGCGCCAAGCGTGCGCTGGTGGTCGGCGACATGCCCTTCCTCAGCTACGGCGTGACCACCGAAGAGTCTGTCGGGCACGCCGGCCGCTTCCTCTCGGAGGCCTACGCGCAAGCGGTGAAGATCGAGGGCGGCGTGCGTTCGGCTCGCACCATGGAGGCCATCGTCAGCAGCGGCATCCCGGTCATGGGCCACATCGGCCTGACCCCGCAGGCGGTCAACCAGCTGGGCGGTCACCGCGTCCAGGGCAAGACTCGTGACTCGGCCCGCTCGCTCATCGCCGATGCGCTCGCGGTACAGGAGGCCGGCGCCTTCGCGGTCGTACTCGAGCTCGTCCCCGCAGAGCTGGCCGGGGCCATCACCGAACGCCTCTCGATCCCCACCGTAGGCATCGGCTCCGGTCCCCACACCTCGGCCGAGATCCAGGTCGTGACCGACGTGGTCGGCCTGACCCAAGGCTTCGTGCCTCGGCACGCACGCCATTTCGGCGAGGTGGGCCAGGTGCTGTCGGACGCGGTCAAGGCCTATCGTGACGCCGTCCAGACGGGCGACTTCCCCGCCGAGGCCGAGTCCAGCTCCATGGAGCAGAGCGTGCTCGACGAGGTCCTGGGTCGCGGCGAGCTCGACCAGGCCGGCACACCCACGTCCATCCCGCTCGACCGCGACCTCTAGCTCGCGCTACACAGCCGATGCCCCGGGCAGCGAACCGATGACCCGCGTCCTGCGCACCCGCGCCGAGCTGCGAGCCGCGCTGTCGGAGGC
>CAYZDQ010000284.1:0-4138 GCA_964476955.1 uncultured Anaerolineaceae bacterium | reverse complement strand
GTGACCGGGTTCGGCATGATGGGGCGGTTTACGACCCAGGCCAGCACCTGCCACGTCGCGGCACGGGTCTCCGCATCCACCTCCGGGCGCAGCCGGACCTTGGCCATCTCCAGATACCAGTCGCAGTACTCGGACCAGGTAGCCGCGTGCACGACTCGTGTGGCCTCGGCGAACTGGAAGCTCGCGTAGGCCTCATCAGCGTCGCGCAGGGCCGCGTGTGCACGCGACAGGATCCAGTGCTCGGCCGGGCCCAGCCGCTCCTTGTCGGGCAGCGAGAGCGCCATCTCGTCGGGCAGCTCTTCCGGCTTCGCGCCGATGACGAAGCGAGCAGCGTTCCAGAGTTTGTTGGCGAAGTTGCGCGCGCCGTCGAGGCGAGAGGGCGTCGGTCGGAAGTCTGCTCCGGGCGCCGCTCCGTTGACCAGCGCGAAGCGGAGTGCATCCGCGCCGATCTCGTCCATGATCTCGAGCGGGTCGATGACGTTGCCCTTGGTCTTGGACATCTTCTTGCCGTAGGGGTCACGGATCAGGCCCGAGAGATAGACCACGCCGAACGGCTCCTGGTCCATGAGCCACTCGCCGAGCATCATCATGCGCGCCACCCAGAAGAAGATGATGTCGTGTGCGGTCTCCATCACCTGCGTGGGGTAGAACGTGCGCAGGTCCGACGTGTGCTCCGGCCAGCCGAGCGTGGAGAAGGGCCAGAGTCCGCTGCTGAACCAGGTGTCGAAGGTGTCCTCGTCCTGGGTCAGCTCGAGCGACCGACACTCGATGCAGCGGCCTGGCCCGGTGGCCACGTCGCTGATGGTGACGTGGCCGTCGGAGCAGTACCAGGCCGGGATCCGGTGACCCCACCACAGCTGCCGGCTGACGTTCCAGTCGTAGATGTTCTCGAGCCAGTCGAAGAACACCTTCTCGAAACGCTCGGGCACGAAGCTCGTCCGCTTCTCGCGCACGGCCCGCATGGCCTTCTCGGCCATGGGCTTGACATCGATGAACCACTGGGTCTTGAGGCGGGGCTCCACGATGTCGTCGCTGCGCTGGCAGCGACCGATGGCCATGGCGTGGTCCTTGACCTCGAGCAGATCCCCGGCCGCGTCGAGGTCCTCGAGGATACGCATGCGGCACTCCGCGCGACTGAGGCCTTCGTATGGGCCTGCGGCCGCGTTCATCTGAGCCTCGTCGGTCATGATGTCGACCCGAGGCAGGCCGTGCCTTTCGCCGGTCTCGAAGTCGGTGTGGTCGTGCGCCGGCGTGACCTTCACCGCACCGGTGCCGAACTCGCGTTCGACGAAGTCGTCGGCGATGACGGGCACGTCTCGTTCGACGAAGGGGATGCGCACGAGGCGGCCGATGAGTGCGGTGTAGCGCTCGTCCTCCGGGTGCACCGCGACCGCGGTGTCGCCCAGGATCGTCTCCGGGCGCGTGGTGGCCACGGTGATGGTCTCGTCTGGGCTGGGCGTGGCGCCAGGCTCGGCATCGGCTGGCAGGAGGTGGTACTTGACCGACCAGATCCGGCCCTCCTCGGGAGTGCCGATGACCTCCAGATCTGACACGCTCGTGCCGCAGCTGGGGCACCAGTTGATGAGCTTCTGGCCGCGGTAGGCCAGTCCATCTTCATAGAGGCGCTTGAAGGCCACGCGCACCGCGTGTGCCGAGCCCTCGTCCATGGTGAAGCGCTCGCGGCTCCAGTCGGCCGCGATACCCAGGCGACGCTGCTGGCCCATGATCACCGGGCGCGTCTCATCCATGAAGCGCCACATGCGCTCGAGGAACTCCTCACGTCCCAGCTCCTCGGGCGTGGTGCCCTCATCGGCCAGGATCCGTCGCAGCACCCACTGGGCGGCGATCGAGGCATGGTCCACGCCCGGCAGCCAGAGTGCCGGCCGATGCTGCATGCGAGCCCGGCGGATCATGAGATCCTCGGTGGCTGACCGCTGGGCGTGACCCAGGTGCAGCGAGCCGGTGACGTTGGGCGGCGGCATGATGATGGTGAACGGCTCGGTCGTGGCCTTGGCCCGGGAGCCGGCGCCGTCGGGCGCGAAGACATCGGCCTCGAGCCAACGCTGGTAGACGGCCGGCTCTACCTCGGCGGGCTGATACGCCTTCGCCATCGGTGCCGTTCCGTTCCGAGCTTCGCTCATGCCCCTGCTTCTCCTGTCCTCATACGCATGACCTCGCCCGTCTCATGGACGAACGAGGTCCCGGATGCGTGTCGCGATCGAGTCCCGCGACGCCAGCGCGTCGTGAGCCTCGAGTCTAGCGCACGCTATGGTTGCCCCCGAACCAGGAGGTCACCGAATGTGCTCCGATCCCGATAGCCGGCCGCCGATCGATCCAAACCCTGCCGCCGAGGTCAGTGGCGAGCACGTGCGCCTCGTGGCCGCCGACGGGAACGAGCTGACGGCGTATCGCGCCGATGCGGCCGATGCCACCGGTGCCGGCATGGTGGTGCTGCCGGACTACTACGGACTGACGCCGTTCTACGAGGCCCTGGCGCTGCGCTTTGCGGAACATGGGGTCGACGCGATCGCAGTCGACTACTACGGACGGACCGCCTCGGCGCCGCCACGAGACCGGGAGTTCGACCACGTGGCCCATGCCGGTCGCACGAGCTGGGCCGGGCTCCGAGCCGATGTCTCGGCCGCGGCCGCAGCACTGCGTACGGAGCGGGGGGTGAGCCGCCTGTTCTCGGTGGGTTTCTGCTTCGGCGGGCGAACCTCGTTCCTGCTGGGCACGGTGCCCGAGCTCGAGATGGCCGGCGTCATCGGCTTCTATGGCTGGCCGGTCGGGTCCTTCGCCAACGACACCCCTGCCCCGACCTCGGTCGCTGAGCGCATCGAAGTACCGCTGCTGGGCATCTTCGGTGGCGCTGACACGAAGATCACGGCGGCTGACGTGCGGGAGTTCGAGAGCTCGCTCCGCCGAGCCCGTGCGCCGCACCGCGTCATCACCTACGACGGCGCACCACACTCCTTCTTCGATCGCAAGCAGGCAGGCCACGATGCCGCCGCCCGCGCGGCCTGGCAAGAGGTGCGCGCCTTCATCGGAGCCGCCGCGACCTAGTCTCCGGTCAGGCGCCCTTCTCCACGAGCTCGTCGTAGTTCGTCTCGTCGACGCCCTGGTCAAGATGAGCCTTGGTCAGCAGCAGCGGCGTGCGGCCGCTGCGGATGACCTCCTCGGTGATGATGCACTTACGCACATCGGACCGCTCGGGGATGTCGTACATCACGTCGAGCAGCGACTCCTCCACGATCGAGCGCAGGGCGCGGGCGCCGGTTTTGCGGGCCAGCGCCTGGTCGGCCGCGGCCAGGATGGCCCCATCGGTGAAGACCAGCTCCACCTTGTCCAGCTCGAGGAAGCGTGTGAACTGGCGCGTGACCGCATTCTTGGGCTCGGTCAGCACGCGCATGAGGTCATCGCGTGTGAGCGCCGAGAGCGTGACCGTGACCGGCAGGCGCCCAACGAACTCGGGGATGAGCCCGAACTTGAGCAGATCCTCCGGCATCAAACGCTCCAGCACCCGGGCTCGCTCGACACGGTCCACCTGCGACTGTGAACCGAAGCCCATGGTCTTGTGCCCGACACGCTCCTCCACGATCTGCTCGAGGCCTTCGAAGGCACCTCCGAGGATGAAGAGCACGTTGGTCGTGTCGATCTGGATGAAGTCCTGGTGCGGGTGCTTGCGTCCGCCCTGGGGCGGTACGTTGGCGACCGTGCCCTCGAGGATCTTGAGCAGACCCTGCTGCACACCCTCACCACTGACGTCACGGGTGATCGAAGGGTTGTCTGCCTTGCGCGCGATCTTGTCGATCTCGTCGATGTAGACGATGCCGCGCTGGGCCCGCGCCACATCGAAGTCCGCGGCCTGGATCAGGCGCAGCAGGATGTTCTCGACGTCCTCACCCACATACCCGGCCTCGGTCAGGCTGGTGGCATCAGCGATGCAGAAGGGCACGTCGAGTACCCGCGCCAGGGTCTGCGCCAGCAGCGTCTTGCCGCTGCCGGTGGGCCCCACCAGCAACACGTTCGACTTCTGCAGCTCGACTTCCTCGAGCAATCCCTCGGTGGCGTTGACGCGCTTGTAGTGGTTGTAGACCGCCACCGAGAGCACGCGCTTGGCACGCTCCTGGCTGATGAC
>CAYZDQ010000283.1:0-4158 GCA_964476955.1 uncultured Anaerolineaceae bacterium | reverse complement strand
GGTCGATGTGCGTACGCCCGAGCGCTATCGCGGCGAGGTCGAGCCCATGGAGCGAGTGGCTGGCCACATCCCCGGCGCCCGCAATCGGCCCTGTGGCTCGATGCAGACCGAGGACGGGTGCATGTTGCCGTCCGACGCGCTCGAGCCGCTCATCCGTGGTGACGGCGAGCGTGCGGAACGGCCGCTGGTCATCTCCTGCGGGAGCGGCGTCACCGCCTGCTACGGCTTGCTCGCAGCGCGCGTGGCGGGCCTACCGGATCCGATCCTCTACCCGGGTTCGTACAGCGACTGGGTCGGCGCTGGGCTGCCGGTGGTTACCGGCTCAGAGCCTGACGGTCCGCTTGCGCAGGGGTAGAGAGCCCTCCTTTGCACCGGGTGGCCCTATGCGGCCACCGAGGACGTGCCACTGATCGCTTCGAGCAGCTGCGCTCGATCGATGCTGTCCGCGGGTACGGGAGCCTGCCATCAGGCCAGGGTCGGCGCCGTGACGGCCTCGCGAGGGATCCGGTCGGGGTCGAACCGTTCGACCAGCTGAGCCAGTGATTGCGTCTCATCCGCCGGAGCCAGATCGAGCGACTGGGTGATCCAGTCGACCACGACCCCGGCCGGCACGTCCTTCTCCGCTAGTGCCGAGAGGGTCACCACGCCGTCCCGCTTGGCCAGGCGTTCGCCGGCGCCGTTGAGCACGAGTGGCACGTGGATGTACTCGGGTGTGTCGTAGCCGAGCAGCCGCTGGAGGGTGATCTGGCGAGGCGTGGAGTCGAGCAGGTCGTCCCCGCGCACGACCTGCGTCACCCCCTGTTCCGCATCATCGACGACCACGGCCACGTTGTAGGCGGCGGTGCCGTCGTTCCGCCGCAGCACGAAGTCGTCCACTCCCCCGCTCACCGGGCCGGCCAGGCCGTCGCTGAACGCGATCCGCTGCTGGTCCGCGCGCAGACGAAGTGCCGGCAATCGGCCGGACGCCCGCAGTTCGGCTGTACGACTCGGATCGAGTTCCCGGCACGTGCCCGGGTAGGCATCGGGCGGCAGGTGCGGCGCCGATGGTGCAGCCTCGATCTCCTCGCGGATCCGGCGACGGGTGCAGAAGCACTCGTACACGAGGCCCCGGGATGCCAGCTCCTCGATCGCGGCGTCGTACCGATCGAAGCGCTCGCTCTGACGCACGACCTCGCCGTCCCAGTCGAGCCCGATGGCAGCGAGATCCGCCAGCTGCCGTGCCTCGTGCTCGGGTCGGGAGCGCCCTCGGTCCAGGTCCTCGACGCGCATGAGGAAGTCGCGCCCGGTCGACCTTGCCGCCAGCCAGGCGACAGCGGCGGTGCGGAGGTTGCCCAGGTGGAGCTCGCCCGTAGGCGAGGGCGCGAAACGGCCACACATGTGACCATTCTGTGCCGTGGCGACCAAACCCGACCGACGCGCGCGCATGGCTCTCATCCTGGAGCGGGATGGGCACGCCTGTGTGTGGTGTGGCCGAGCGCTGGAGGTCGGGCTCGTGGAGGCCACGACCGAGCACGTGGTGCCCCGCCTCAAGGGTGGGCCCAGCTGGATCGAGAACGAGGTCGCGGCCTGCAGTCGCTGCAACGGCCAGCGTGGCCATCTCACACCCGGCGAGTGGATCGACGAGTGCGAACGTCGCGGCTGGGAGCCATCGCGCAAGACGATCGTGACCGTGCTGCTGGCGCTCGAGGAGGCCATCACGCGCCATGGCGGACAGCGTCGTGCCCGTATGTACGTCCGCTCGCAGCTGCGCCGTCTCGAAGCCACCGAGCGACCCTCGACGCCGGCACCCCCGCCGACAGACGCTAGTGGTCGGGTCATCCGCAGGGTGTTCCTCCGGCGGTAGCCCTGGCGACATGGTTGGGTCGACCGGCAGCCGCGTCTCCCAGCGGTCATCCTGAGAGGGCTCGGCCGGCGGGTACGCCGGCCCGACACGCAGGGGGAGCCCAGCAGCATGGCCATCGTCGGCATCAGCGGGAGCCCCTTTCCCGGCGGCAACACCGATCGTCTGGTGCGGTCCATCCTCGAGCAGAGCGGCTGCGAGCACGTCTTCGTGAACCTGAGCAGCCTCGACTACGTGTCCTGCCGCGGCTGTGCCCACCTCTGTGCCAAGACCAACATCTGTCCGCTCGATGACGACCTGCGGCCATACTTCGAGCCGATCCTGGAGGCCGAGGCCCTGGTCCTCGGATCGCCCACCCACGCAGACATGATCACCGCCTGGATGACCAGCCTCCTCTCGCGCATGTGGTGCTTCAACCACATCAGGCGGCGCCTCGAAGGCAAGCCGCTGCTGCTCGTGATGACGGGTCTGCGAGCGTCGAGCGAGGGTCCTGCCCTCCAGCACTTCGATGACTCCGTACGAGCCTGGGGCCATCGGATGCAGCACGTCGGCACGCTCTTCCACGCCACGGAGATCCCACCCTGCTACAAGTGCGGTGTGGCCAAGGCCTGCCGCATCGGCGGGCTCTGGAGCATGCTCGGTCGGGACGAGGAGCGGCTGCGCGAGTTCGAGATCACACCCGACAAGTTCACGCGTTGGGAAGACTGTGCCCGGACGGTGGCGGAGGTCGAGCGCTGCGCTCAAGTGCTCCGGGAGGCGATCGAGGAGTAGAGCGCCCCGGCCCTCGATGCCGCGGACCTGACGGATGGAGGTCGGTCGTCCTGTCGGCTCGCCGACACTCGTTCAGGTCGGAGCCGGGCGACACTCAGCGTACGAGATCGAGCGGTGCACTGCGTTGCCCGTTCGGTCGCGACTTCCGTCCCGGCTCAGACGATCCCCCACCTGCACCCGACCGGAGGACACGACCCATGCTCAGCGCGACCGGCCTCACCGTCGCCCTCACCCTTCTGGCGTCGAGTGCGAGCGCTACCGACATCGAAGATGTGCCAGCTCAGGCCGGTGCGTCCGCCGTGCACACGGTCGCCGCCGATGGCTCGACCGACTTCAGCTCGATCCAGGCGGCCGTGGATGCCGCATCGAGCGGAGATACCGTCGTCGTGAAGCCCGGTATGTACACGGAGGCAGTGACGATCGACAAGGACCTCAGCCTGCTCGGCGACGGTCCCAGAGGGGAGATCGTGGTCGCTGCCACCGCCGATCCTGCACGCATCGACTCCCGTGCCGATACCAACAGGCCTCATGCGATCCTGCTCACCGGCGAGTCGGTGACCGTGGCGGGCCTGACCGTGTCCACCCCGGACGGCACCAACGGTGTGGTGGCGACGGCGGGCGCTCCTGTGATCGAACGTGTGTCCTTCGTCGGACCCGAGGAGACAGAGGTCAGGGCCAGCGCCCATACCCACCGCCTGTTCACCTCCCTGGCCTTCTTCGGCCAGACCAGCCCGACCGTCCAGGACTGCGAGTGGGACGGCTACGCGGCCGTGCGTGATGGCGCCTCGGTGAACTTCGTCGGTAACACGGTCAACGGGGACACGATCTCCATCGACGGTCCCGGCGAGTCGTCCGTGCGTGACAGTGTCCTCCACAGGGGCTCGATCAGCATGAGCCTCAAGGCCACCGGGGTCATCGAAGGCAACGAGTTCGACGGTGATCTCGGCCAGGTGGGCGTCGATACCGGGGCCACGGTCGAGGTCCGTGCGAATACCTTCAGGGGCTCCGCCGACGATGCTGCCATCTGGGTCGAGGGACCGGACGTGACCGCTGTCGTCACCGGCAACACGGTGGCGGAGAGCCGGGACGGGGTGCGGATCGCTCGTGGCGCCACCGTGGTCGTCGACGCCAACACGTTCGACGTGACAGGCATGGGCCTGACCGTCAGCGCGACGGATGCGCATATCGAGGGCAACACCATCAGGAGTGACGGCGCAGGCATCGTCATCATCTCAGGGGCGGACCCGACGGTCACAGCCAACACCATCGACGCCGGCAGGCGCGCCATCGTCGTCGATCGTCACTCGGACCCGATCATCGAGGGCAACGTCATCTGCGGTGATGAGGTGAGCCTGTACGTGGAAGACGGCGCCGAACCGCAGATCGGCGACAACGAGCTCTGCGAGGACGCCTAGCAGCTCATTCGGCGGGGTCGGGTGTCGCCCAGGAGCCATGCTGAAACAGGGTGCTCGACGAGAGGAAGGATGGCTCCGACTCTGTTGTATCTCGGTGGGAATAACGTGCGCCATCAGGCGGCCTGTTCTCGC
>CAYZDQ010000282.1:0-4164 GCA_964476955.1 uncultured Anaerolineaceae bacterium | reverse complement strand
GCGGCGGCGGCGCGGCCTGGGCCGGGGCCGCGGGCGCTGCCGGCTGGTCGTCACCGTCGTCCTTGCCGAAGCCGAGGTCGACCTCCGGCACCTGCGCGGCCTCCGGCTCGGCGTCGAAGAACTCGCGCTTGTCGAAGCCCAGCGGGCCGGCGATGAGGACGTTGGGGATCCTGGCGATGGCGTAGTTGTAGTCGTTGACCGTAGCGTTGTAGTGCTGCCGTGCGAAGCTGATCTGGTTCTCGGTCGTGGTCAGCTGCTCCTGCAGCTCGAGCACGTTCTGGTTGGCCTTGAGCTCCGGGTAGTTCTCCACGGTCGCGAACAGCGAGCGCAGGGTGCCAGTCAGGGCGTTCTCGGCCATGGCCTGCTCATGCGTGCCCTTGGCGCCGGCGGAGACCGCGTTGGCGCGGGCTTCGGTCACAGCTGTGAGCACGGACTCCTCGAAGCCCATGTAGCCCTTGACCGCGTCGACGAGGTTGGGGATGAGATCCCAGCGTCGCTTCAGCTGGACCTCGATCTGCGCGAAGGCCTCATCGATCCGCAGCCGGCGCTGTACCAGGCCGTTGTAGATCAGGATGCCAGCAGCGAACAGGATCACCACGATGATCCCGACGATCAACAAGATCTCCATCAAGTCCTCCGATCGGCGTCAGGGGGTCGTCCGACCGACCTGCACGTTCAAGGGTACTCGCAAGTGCGGCGCGAGCGCACCGGTAGCTGGGTCCGACCGACCGCCGGACCTTTCGGTCGGGCAGCTCTTCCCTCTGGCTGGCGCCCCTCCAGCGACCACGGTAGTGGGGACTACTCGATCGGCGCGCCGGCGCGGGCGAGGTCGGCAAGGCCGGCCGCGTCGGTGATGTCGGTGAAGCCGGAGGCGGCCATCTGCTGCGCGGCGAGGTCGCTTCGACGGCCACTGCGGCAGTACAGCAGGTACGGCTCGGTCGGGTCGAGCTCGGCGATACGCTCGCCGAAGTCGGGTGCCTCCACGTCGATGTTGACCGCACCCACCACGTGCGCTGCTTCGTACTCCTCGGGTGTGCGCACATCGATGACCGTGTGGCCGCCGGCCTCGATGAGCTCGACCGCCTCGGCAGGTGGCACCGAGTAGTCGACCGTCTCGCCCCCCTCGGCGGGCTCGGTCGTGGTCTCCGCCGGTGCTGGGTCGGCGGGCGCCGCGGCGACCTGGGCCTGCATCTCCCGACACTGCTCTACCTCGGACGATGTGCCGTCGAAGTGCGCGATCGTGCCGAAGAAGCTCTCGAGCTGCTCGCCGTCACCACCACGCCAGACGACCATGGCACCGCCGTCGAACTCCTGCTCCAGGCAAGGCAGCGACGTGACCTCGTTGCCGGCGCCCTGCATCCAGACGTTGCTCATGAACCAGACCGCGGCATCCAGGCCGGCTTCCTGCGGCAGTCGGGCCGCGACCTCCATCAACACGCCGTTGATGGCCTCGAGCTCGCCGTCGGCCTGGTCGGCACTGGTGGCGCCGAAGAGCAGCTGCGCCGGCTGGCCGGTGACGTCGACGATGCGCAGGGTCAGCGCCTCGTACGAGTTCTCCGCCGACATCGCGTCATCGACCACGATCGGCTCGGTCAGGGTCCACACGGCGGGCAGGTCGGTACGCCACTCGGGCGTGAGCGCCATGTTCGTGGCGTCGAACTCGAAGTCGTAGCCCAGGTCCTGCAGCTCGAGGCGCAGCTCGTCTGCCGTGGGCCAGGCCTCGGCCTCGGGGGCATCCTGGGCCAACGCTGAAGCGGGCAGGAGCAGGGTCAGGGAAAGGGCGGCTGCGAGCGTACGGATGGGTCTGTCCTCCAGGGTCATGCGTGCCTACATCGTAGGCTCCGACCGCGACACGTGCCGCTACGCTCCCCGTTCCGGGCCGATGGCGGGACGCCTCACTGCGTCACCGAACCGGTGATCATGGGGCTGACGACGTTCGAGTCAAGGAAGAGCGACGAGGCGCCGATCGTCACATCGATCCTGCCGCTTCGGCTGACTACCTGCGGATCCTGACCGGCGCCAACTGGCGCCGCTCGCGCAGCAGGACGGCGACCACGACCGAGAGCACGTAGCCCACGAAGGCGAGGAACAGGGTCGTCGGGGTATCGGTCATCGCTGCCTCCCAGGCGGCCGGCCCTCGGCAAGGATCGTGGTGGGCGGTAGAGGACTCGAACCTCTGACTTCCTCGGTGTAAGCGAGCCCGACGTGGTGTCGGGCGGTGTCGGCGGATGCCGGTCTGTGCCGGATTCGCGCTTGATTCGGCCCTCTTTGGGCTGTCGCCATGCCATGCCGTGTCGGGCTGTTTCGTGCAGTCCGTTGGCAATCCGTTAGCAATACGAGCGTATGGGCCCTGACCCACCTGCCTCCAGCAACCCGTCAGGGTCGTTGGTCTCGCTACGCCAAGCGCACCGGCGAGTTACGACGTAGCGGGTAGGCTGTACGGCTCGTACGTCTGTCACTGTCAGTCGTCAAGACGTCTGAGTGAGATTACTCAGGGGCCGGCAGCAGGCCGGACAAGTCATGGCCGCCAGATGCGGCGATTCGCGACAAGGAACGAATGCAGTGCCGTCTTCGCCTCTTTGACGCGCTCATCTGCCGCGTCCCAGTCCGTCATGATCGGGTCATCGACGGCCAGGGGCTTTTCGAGCGCCTTGTACCTCTCCACGACGCGCTGACGCGCCGCTTCCACTTTGTTCAAGCGATCGACGAACTGCAGGTACTGCTGCACCATGCGCTTGTCGTTCATGCCCTCACCTCCTGGTGCCACTCTCTCACGGCCGGGAAGCCCTCAGCGTCGCCACCCTACGACGTAGCAGCTAGCCGCCTACTCCTCGGCAGGTGGCGCCGGGAGCTCCGGCATCCCACCGGGGAAGATGGCTGTATCGAACGAGAGGCCTCCAGGGCCCATGACCACGTACGCGGTCAGGCCCTCGTAGGCGTCGTGACCCTGCATCACCAGGGTCCAGGTTTCGCCGACCTCCTCACCTTCGAGAACGGTCCCGGAGCCAGCCCAACCCCCGTCATCGTTCTCGACTGCCGCACTAAGCGACGCGACGAACATCTCCTCCTTCTCGTACAGGTCGCGGTTGGCGGTGATGGAGAGCGCGCCACTGAGGCGTGAGTCACTCGCCTCCCATGTGCTGGCGTACAGCAGCCCCTTGCCACGGAGTGCGCCATCGACCCACGCTCTGGAACCTTGGGTTAGTAGTTCTAAGCCCGTACCCGTGCCGGTAACCGCCGCTGGTTCCATAGAGTCATCCTGCGCCAGGGCTTACTCGAGTGTGGAGAAGGTCAGTCGCGGAGACCCAGGTCACCCCACGGGTTGACCCCCGCAGCCTTGTCTACCTCCGGACGGGCGGCATCGATCGCTCGCCTGAGCTTCTCGTACTCGCGCACGGTGGTCAGGTTCAGCTCTTCTCGAAAACCGGCCGGTCGGCCCACTTGGATGATGTTGGCATCGCGGATCCACTGCTCGTAGATGTCGAGACGACTCCGCAGACTGAGGAGTGGCCCGATCAAGTCAGTCGGGATGAGTTGGGCATTGGCCATCAGGCCGTCGAGCGCCGTGATTCGTCCAATCTGGTTCAGCCAGAGTCGGCTCGGCTCGCTTGGGTCCAGCACATGAGGGAAGTTGGCCAGCTCCTGCGACAACATCCTCAGCAGCACCCGGCGTCGCTCGTCGGGCTCCCCGCGGTAGCGCCGCTCGGCCAGGATCCAGCCAGCGATGAAGCCCAACACGGCGCCCAGCACTCCAGCGACGAGCTCCACAGCCAAGGCCTGCCCGACGTCCATGTCTCCCCTTGGCTGCTCCACTGACGCTCGCAAGGATAGGCCCCGGCATTTGCCCGCCGGCGCCTCGTGTCACATGTAGGCGTGGCGACTACCTTGCCGTCTCGACCTCCCGCAGATGGCGCTGCTCACGGGGATGCGACGCGGCGAGCTGTTGGGTCTCCGATGGCGGGACGTCGACCTCGAGCAGGGCGCTGCACGCATCCAGCAGACGGCCCGGCGGATCCACGGCCAGGGCATCGTGTTCCGCCAGCCCAAGACGCGGCCCTCACGCCGATCGGTGGCGCTCTCCCCTGACGCCGCTGCGGTCCTGCGCAAGCATCGCCGGCCCTGCGTACCAGGATCACGACCTCGTGTTCGCGACCGGCCTGGGCA
>CAYZDQ010000281.1:0-4164 GCA_964476955.1 uncultured Anaerolineaceae bacterium | reverse complement strand
GCTGGTACACGTCCTCGTAGATGCGTACGCGCTCCGGGTCGGGTTCGGTCGTGTGTAGTGGCGGTCGAGCAACCTCTGCCGCCTCCGCATAGCCTGCGTATGCGCCGGCTGCGATGCCGGCGATGAGCGCCGCGCCCACGGCAGTCCGCTCCGGCGCCGCCACGAAGTGAAGCGGTTCGTCATAGACGTCCGCGAGGATGCCCCGCCACAGCGGCGACGCCAGCCCGTTGCCGACCGCCAGCCATCGATCGCAGCTGCCGCCAGCGGCCACGACCGCGTCCCGGGTGGCACGCAGCGAACAGGCCACGCCCTCCATCACCGCTCGCGTCATGTGCGCTCGTCGGTGGCTGTAGCTGAGGCCGACGAACGCGCCGGTGGCCTCGGGCTCCATGATGGGCGAGCGCTCGCCGACGAGGTAGGGGATGAAGATGAGGCCGTCTGAACCGGGCGCCACCTCACTCGCCGACGTGCCCATCTTGGCGTAGGGGTTGCTGGAGGTCAGCCGGAACCGATCGCGCAGCCAGCGCAGGGAGAGCCCGGCCGATAGCGTCGCGCCGAGCTGGTACCAGCGCCCCGGGGCGGCATGGCAGAAGGTGTGGATGCGTCCCGCGGGATCGGGCATGGGCTCGTCGGTGACCACCACGATCTGGCCGCCGGTCCCCAACGCGACCGACCCGCTGGTGCGATCGACCAGGCCATTGGCGGCGGCCTGGGCGCACTGGTCCGAGCTGCCAGCGGCGACCGGAGTGCCCTCCGCCAGGCTCAGCTCCCGTGCCGCGTTCGCCGATAGCGTCCCTGCCACCTCGGCCGATTCGAGCAGTGGCGGCAGGATGTCGGTCGAGGCGCCCTGGCGTTCGGTCAGCTCCGTCGACCAGGTGCGAGCGCCGACATCGAACAGGGCCGTGCCCGAGGCGTCGCTGATGTCGGTCGCGACCAGCCCGGTGAGACGCAGGCGCAGGTAGTCCTTGGGCAGGATGAACGTGGCGGCCGCGTCAAGTCGTTCCGGCTCATGGCGGCGGAGCCAGGCGAAGGTCGGCCCCATGAAGCCTGCGGCAGGCCGCGTGCCGGCCACGGCCAGGAAGGTGCCCACACCGATATCGGCTTCGAGCTCGGGAATCAGTTCGGCGGCACGCTGGTCGGCCCAGGTGATGGCCCGGCCCAACGGTCGGTTGGTGGCATCGAGCAGCACGCCCCCGTGCATGTGGCCATCGCAACCGATGCCGATGATCTCTGGGTTGCCGGCCTCGTGCAGCGCCTGTCGCGCGGCCGTGACGGTGTTGGACCACCAGGCCTCGGGGTCCTGCTCGGCGCGGTTCGGCGCGGGGACCTCCATCGGGATCTCGCGGAAACCGACGCCCAGTACCTGTGCGGCCTCGTCGATGACAACGGCCTTGACGCCCGAAGTGCCGAGATCGATGCCCAGGAGCGCCATGCGCCTGATGCTACGCCTGCGACGGTCCCTCGAGGCGGCGTCCGCGCACCCAGGCGGCACGCACCATGCCGGACCGCTCGCGGAAGATCAGCCGGCTGGCGATCTCCTCCAGATCGCGACAGGCTGCGGCCTCCGGTGGTCGTCCACGCTCGGGGTCGACCGCGATGAGGTCTGCCTCCTTGCCTGTCTCGAGCGAGCCGATGACCTCTCCCAGACCCAGCGCCTGGGCGCCACCGAGCGTGCTCAGTCGCAGCCACTCGAGCGGGCGCGGCACGGTGTGGGCAGTGTCATCGAGCGTGGCCCGCGAGTGGTGCTGGAAGAACCCCAGACGCATCTGCGTGATGATCGAGAGCTCGGGAGCCCCAGCCACGTCGGTGCCGAGGCCGACCCGGATGCCGCGGTCGAGGTAGTGCCGCAGTGGCATCACACCGCTGCTGATGAACATGTTGCTAACCGGGCAGTGCGCCACGGCCGAGTCGGTCTCGACCATGTGCGCGACCTCGCGCTCCGAGAGGTGGATCGAGTGTGCGAAGAGCGCCTTGTGGCCCAGGCCGCCGGCGCGATCGTAGACATCCAAGTAGTCGATCGCATCCGGGAAGTGCTCGGCCACCGCGGCCATCTCGCGGTCATCCTCCGAGAGGTGGGTCTGCCAGATGGCCCCGTAGTGCTCGGCCAGGCTGGCTGATTCGCGGAGCATGTCGGCGGTGCAGGAGACAGCGAAGCGTGGCGTGAACGCGTAGCCGAGCCGACCGTCGGCTGCACCGTGCCAACGCTCGCAGAGCTCGCCGGAGGCACGGATCGCTGCCTCGAGGATCTCGCCCGGGGCGGTGCGGTCGTCGTAGGTGACGCGATCCATGAGCACGTTGCCGATGATGGCGCGGATGCCGTGCTCCTCGGCAGCACGGAAGCAGGCCTCGGTCGAGTCGGGCCAGATCGCGGCGTAGCCGGAGAAGGTGGTGGTGCCCGCGGCAGCCATGGCGCAGTAGGCCTGCGGCGCCAGCTGTTCCGCTGTGGGTACATCGAAGTCGCGCTCGAGCGAGAACACGTAGCGCTCGAGCCAGGCCAGCAGATCCATGCCGGCACCAAGGCCGGCCGCGGGAATCTGCGGGATGTGCACGTGCGTGTCCACCAGGCCGGGCATCACCACCAGCGGCCGCAGATCGACCGCGGTCTCAGCCGCTCGCGGGGATTCGGTGGCGGTCCGGATGGAGCGGATGCGGCCGACCTCGTCGACCTCGATGACGCCGTCGTCGAGCCACAACGTGTCTCCACCGGGGAGGGGACTCAGCAGGCGGGCACGCAGCGTGAAGGGTGGCTGTTCCGGGATGACGACCGACGACATGGCGCGAGCCTAGGTCCGGGCAGATGCCTCGTCAACGGCGGCGGCGTCCCGTCGGATGCGCAGGTCGATGATGAGCCCGAGCTGGATGGCGCTGATGACCGTGGCGCTGAGCGCCGTGAACTGGAGCGCATAGAAGGCCACCAACTCGCCGACCACGAGGTCGATCAACACGGCCACGAGCGCTGCATCGAGCCATGACCGCGAACCCCTCAGGCGCATGACCAGGGCGCCCGCGGACGCGAGCCCGGTGACGACGTAGACCGCCATCGTCAGCATCACCCATAGCGGGTCCTCGGGGATCTCCAGCCGGACCGAGTCAGCCAGTCCGAACATCATCTCGTCCGGAGACACCTGGAAGGCGACCAGCGCGATAGTGGCTCCGAGGGCGGTCAGCACGGATAGGGCCAGGCCGATGGTCACGATCCAGCATTCCAGCCGCGTCGGCAGGATTCGCTCCAGGGTCCGTCGAGCGTCTCCGCGGGCGATCCATCCGCTCTCGCTCAGACGCGCATCCATGGCTGGCGAGCGGAGGGCCGCCAGCAGTTGGGTCGAGAGGTCCTCGTACTCTGCCGATGGACCAGCTTCCTCGAGCAGGCGCTCCGCTCGTTCGCGCTCCTCTGGCGTTAACCGGCCGTCGATGCCGTCTCGCAAGGCCTCGAGGGCCGCATGGGTCGCATCGTACTGGCTGGGGGTCCGGCGCCGAACCAGGAGCCACAGCAGCACCAGCAGCAGGATGCTGCCGTAGATGATCGGTGGCGCCGGCGCGAAGAAGTAGTCGTTCGTGGTCGTGAGGAACTTGCCCACCTCGTCGATGAAGAGTCCCGCGCCGATGCCGGCGAGGATCGCCGAGAGCAGCAGTGAGCGCCGGCCGGCATAGAGCAGTGGCAGCAGGGCGGCGATGAAGAGCGCCAAGCCACCCCACAGCACATGGGCGACGTGCAGCTGGCCACCGCCGACGGTGGGGTAGCCAGCGAGGTCGAGGTACCAGCGCGTGCCGGCCACGGTGACCGCGAACGCGGCGATCGTGAGGACGAGGTAGCGCTCGGCACGGTCCCGTTGCGCCCCGATCCGCCAGCGGCTGGTCATCGCGAGAGTGTGCCACGCTGGATTCGGAGTCGTTTCGGCTTGCACTGTCCTCATACCCTTTGAAGCGCCAACACCCGCTGGCGCCACGAGGCACGGCGATCCAGGACGACATCACACTCTCCGGTGACGGTCCTCTTGAAGAGATCGTGATCATCGCCCCCGAGGACGGGCCTACCGCGAGCGCAGGCCGGCCCTCGGAACACGAACTGGTGCAGACGTACGCCGTGCTCCTGGCAGACTCGGAGACGAGGCTAGTGTCCTGATTCGGAAGTAGCTGGCGGCTTGCGCACGGCCTTGGCGAGGA
>CAYZDQ010000280.1:0-4171 GCA_964476955.1 uncultured Anaerolineaceae bacterium | reverse complement strand
ATGGCTACACTTCTCCGATCACCGCCCGTGTTGCGACGTTGACTGGGATCCGCCTGAACTGGATCGGCCCCACCACGTGTGAGTGGTTGCCGAGTACGACATCGGCTCCGGCACGGATCATCTCGCGCGCCCAGCGGCGCTGCTTGGCCTCGGTCGTGGTCACGTACTCGCGTCCCCAGTGAGGCCAGACGATGACCACGTCCGCACCGTCGCGCCGCAGCGTCGTGATGTCGTCCGCCACGACCGCGGAAACGAGCTCGGCCGCACCGGCGCGTCCGTCGCGAACCGCGTGGACCGCCGTGTCGACCTCGTTGTAGCCGAGGAAGCAGACGCGGGTCCCGGCCTGTTCGAAACACAGCGGGCGGCGGGCACGGTCCTCGTCGGCACCTGCGCCGAAGGAGCGCATGCCGGCCTTGCGTGCGTTGCGGATCGTCTCGGTCACACCCTTCGAGCCGGCGTTGCGGATGTGGTTGTTGGCCAGCGAGATCGCGTCGATGCCGGCGTCCCTCACGCCCTCGAGCAGGTCGGGATCGACGGTGAAGACAAGCCCTGTCGGGTGGTACGAGTGGTCGTTGGGCGCCGGAGCCTCGTGGTTGACGATGGCGATGTCCGCTCCCGAGAGCAGCTCCCGCACAGCCCCTTTCGGCCCGACCCGTACCGTGGTGATGGCCGGCCCGCCATCGGCCGTGCAACAGGTGCGCGAGGTGATCTCCGCGAACCCGCCGTCCCAGACGTAGTCGACACCCTTGCCCAGGGTCATCGACTGGCGGTAGGGCTCACGGTCGAGCATGACGTCGCCACCCCCGATCAAGGTCCATACCGCGGCGGGCTCGAACCCCTGTGTGCGTTCCCCAGCGGGCGCGACGAGCGGCCAGGCGTCGAGATCGCGCGTGCGTTCGCCACCGAAGAGGCTGATCCCATCCACGGCCAGCGCTCGCAGATCCGGCCGCGTCTCTGCCGCGGGCACGAGGCCCAGCGTGCGCTTGGACTCGTCGAGCGCCTTCTTCACCTCGCGCACGGACGCGACCGCCACGGTGCTCTCCGCCGGCTCGACCTCGAGCGTGGCCCACAGAGCGGACGGATCGTCAGTCGCGACGACCACGCGCGCGAAGTCCTTGCTCCGCCCTTCGGCCGCGGCCCGAACCTCGTCCAGCGAGATGTCGCGCTGGGCGTTCCAGAACCGCCGCACCGGCACGAACGGGACGCCCGCAACGGATGCGGACGATCCCTCCGCCGTCGATCCCGGGGCCGCGGATGGCGCAGCCTGGCCCACTACGGAGCCGGTCGACGTGAGTGCCAGCGCGATAGATAGCAGGAGTGGAGGCAGCAGACGAAGGCGCATCGCGACCGAGCATAGGCCGCGCTGTTCGGTTCGACATGGGCGCGCTTCTCGAACTTGGCTACTATCGGTTGACCCGACGACGCCCGTCCCTGCCCAGAGGACCCGCCGCATGCCCTTGGTCGCCCACAACGCATTGCCCACCTTCGAGCGCCTCCGCGCCGAGGGTGAGGACGTGCTCAGCGTGGAGCGCGCGGAGCACCAGGACATCCGTGAGCTGCACGTGGGCTTGCTGAACATGATGCCGGACGCCGCCCTGCTGGTGACCGAGAAGCAGTACATGCGTCTCATCGGTGCCTGCAACCGCATCACCCAGATCTACGTGTACCCATTCAGCGTGCCCGGACTCGCCCGCAGCGAGGAGGCGCTCGCGCACATCGAGGCCTTCTACGCCGACTTCGAGGCACTCAAGCAGACCGGCCTCGACGCGCTCATCATCAGCGGCGCCAACGTGACCAACCCGTCGCTCGACCTCGAGCCATTCTGGGAGCCACTGCAGGCGGTCATCGAGTGGGCCGCGGAGAACGTCACCAGCATCCTCTGCTCGTGCCTCGCCACACATGCCCTGGTCAAGCACCTCTACGGCATCGATCGTGAGCCGTTCGGGGAGAAGCTGTGGGGTGTCTACCGCCACCGCGTGTGCGATCGAGCCCACCCGCTGACGCAGGACGTCAACACCCGCTTCGACGCGCCCCATTCGCGCTGGAACGACATCCCGCGGGAGTCCTGGGACCGGGCCGGCCTGCGCGTGCTGGCCGAGTCCGACGATGCCGGCGTGCACCTGGCCACCAGCTCGGACGGCTTCCGCATCGTCTACTTCCAGGGACATCCCGAGTACGACCGCAACAGCCTCTTGAAGGAGTACAAGCGCGAGGTGGGACGATTCCTCGCGGACGAGGTGCCCGAACCTCCGCCGTACCCCGAGCACTACCTCACGCCAGAGTCCGATCGTCTGGCACAGTCCTATCTCCGGGACGCCCTCGCTGCCCAGGCCCATGGCGAGGACGACCCGGGGTTCCCGGAGGCGTCGATCGACGACCACTTGGACAACACCTGGGGGGACACGGGCCGCGCGCTCTTCAACAACTGGCTGGGGCTGGTCTACCAGCTCACCGGCCTCGATCGCCACGAGCCATTCATGCCCGGTATCGATCCGAACGATCCGCTGGGCATCGTCCGCCAAGCCTGAGCCACGCCCCAGAGCAGGAGGGATCTCCCATGAGAGACGAGACCATCGCCATCCACGCTGGCTACGAGACCGATCCGACGACCAAGTCGGTGGCGGTCCCGATCTACCAGACCGTGGCCTACGAGTTCGATGACGCCCAGCATGGCGCCGACCTCTTCAACCTCGAGGTCGCGGGCAACATCTACACCCGCATCATGAACCCGACGCAGGACGTGCTCGAGCAGCGCGTGGCGCAGCTGGAGGGTGGCATCGCCGGCCTGGCGCTCTCGGCCGGATCGGCAGCCATCAACTACGCGGTCCTGACCATCGCGAAGGCCGGCGCCAACATCGTCTCGGTCCCGCAGCTCTACGGCGGCACCTACACGCTCTTCGCGCACATGTTGCCGGGGCTGGGCATCGACGTGCGCTTCGCCGAGGACGACTCACCCGCCGCCCTCGAGAAGCTCATCGACGACAAGACCGCAGCGGTCTTCCTCGAGTCCATCGGCAACCCCGCCGGTAACGTCGCCGACATCGAGGCCATCGCCCAGATGGCGCACAGCCACGATGTGCCGGTCATGATCGACTCCACCGTCTCGACCCCGTATCTGACCAAGCCCATCAAGTGGGGCGCCGACATCGTCATCCACTCGATGACCAAGTACATCGGCGGCCACGGCAATTCGCTCGGCGGCATGATCGTCGATGCCGGCAGCTTCCCGTGGGCGGACCACGCGGACCGCTACCCCATGCTCAGTGAGCCCGAGCCGGCCTATCACGGTGTGCAGTACACCGAGGCCTTTGGCCCGGCGGCGTTCATCGCCCGTGCCCGCACCGTGCCTCTGCGTAACACCGGCTCAGCCATCAGCCCCTTGAACGCCTTCCTCATCCTGCAGGGCATCCAGACCCTGCCGGTGCGCATGGAACGCCACGTCGAGAACGCCATGGCGGTAGCCAAGCACCTCCAGGGCCACCCGCTCGTGGAGTGGGTGAGCTACGCCGGCCTGCCGGACTCGCCGTACTACGAGCTGGCGCAGAAGTACACCGACGGCAAGCCCAGTGGCCTGCTCAGCTTCGGTGTCAAGGGCGGCTACGATAACGGCGTCAAGTTCTACGACGCCCTGGGGGTCTTCAAGCGGCTCGTGAACATCGGAGATGTGCGTTCGCTGGCCGCGCATCCGGCCTCCACCACACATCGGCAGATGACCGAGGAGGAGCAGAAGACGGCCGGCGTCACGCCGGATCTCATCCGCCTCTGCGTCGGCATCGAGCACATCGACGACATCATCGAGGACCTCGATCAGGCCCTGACCGCCTCGACCAAGTAACCAGCCACACGACCGACCGCGGCCTCCGGCAAGGGGGTCGCGGTCTTCTGATTCCGGAGTCGCATCGCGGCGCCGCACACGCCGTCGGAGCAAGCGATTTCAGGGGCAAACGGTGTGTTACCGTGCCCTTCCAGAAGGGTCGGGCAGGGGACGCTGTTGGCCCGTTTCATCGAGGAGGGATCTGTCGTATGACGCGACGTAAGACTTTCGGCGCGGTCCTGTCATCTGGCCTGTTGATGGCCGGCCTTGCCGGCACCGCTACCGCCCAGGAAGCAGAGGAGGAACTGGTCGTCCTGTGCACGCCCCAGGAGCAGTGGTGCGTGAAGATGGTGGAGG
>CAYZDQ010000279.1:0-4180 GCA_964476955.1 uncultured Anaerolineaceae bacterium | reverse complement strand
TCCCCGACACGAAGGCCATCGTCCGCACCCGGCCATTGGAGGCACTCGTCATCGGGGCCTACGTGCGGGGCTTGAGCGACCGCGACATCGAGAGCCTCGCTCGAGAGGCCGGCCTCGGGTCGATCAGTCGCACCACCGTGAGCACCATCTGTCGCGAGCTGCGCGACCGCTACCGTGCCTTCCGCGCGAGAGGTCTGGGCGAGATGCGCCTGCTGGCGCTGTTCGCCGACGCCATCTACCTGCCCGTCCGCCCCGAGGGCCCCAAGGAGGGTGTGCTCGTGGCCTGGGGCTTCACGACCGAGGGGGAGCGGGTGCTGCTCGATGTCTGTCTCGGGCAGCGGGAGCGCCTCGAGGACTGGCTCGAGCTGGGCCGAGGTCTCATGACCAGGGGCTTGCGCAGCCCGCTGCTCGTGGTCAGCGACGGGGCACCGGGCCTCATCGAGGCCATCGGCCAGCTCTGGCCCGAGGCCGATCGTCAGCGCTGCAGTGTCCATTAGGCCGACCTCCCGGTTATGCCGACCCGGGCCCTGGCGGACCCCGCCGCGTGAGGGGCCACCTGCGATGAGGTCGGCATAAGCCGGGCGCTCTGATCAGAGCCCGTCGAGGAAGGCGAGGATGGTGTCGGGGGGTCGATACCGTCCAGGCTTCGTCTCTGGCGGTGTCGTCCTCGCGAGCGCGCGTTCCTTGAGAGCCAAGTCGGCGTGCAGGTAGACCTGCGTCGTGTCGACGCGCTCGTGGCCCAGCCAGAGGGCGATGACCGAGGTGTCGATACCGGCCTCGAGGAGCCGCATCGCGGCGGTGTGCCGAAGGACATGCGCCGTGACCCGCTTGGCGCGGAGCGACCGACAGCCGGCGGCGGCGATCACCGTGTACTTCGCGAGCCGGTGTTCGATCGCGTCGCGGCTGAGCGGCGTGCCGGTCCCGGTGGGGAAGAGCGGGTCGTCCGGACCGCCAGCACGCTCGGTGAGCCAGATCCGCAGGACCGCGACGGTGCCACCGGTCAGCGGCGTGATCCGCTCCTTGCGTCCCTTGCCGCGGCAGCGTACATGCGCCCCGGTGCCGAGATGGACATCGGCGCGGCGGAGACCGGTCAATTCCGAGACCCGCAACCCGGTCTGGACCGCGAGCAGGATGAAGGCATGATCGCGCCGACCGGTCCGGCTCGTGCGGTCCGGGGCGTCGAGCATCGCCTCGACCTCCTCGTCGCTCAGGAACGTGACGAGGCTGCGCTCGAACCGTTTCGGCGGGATGGCCAGCACGCGCTCGATGTCCGCGGCGTGCTCCGGATGGCGCAGCGCCGCGTAGCGGAACAGCGAACGGATGGCCGCGAGCCGCGCGTTGCGGGTGCGCACGCCGTTGCCCCGCTCGCGCTCGAGGTGGTCGAGGAAGGCGCCGACGAGCGCGGCGTCGAGATCGGCGAGGTCGAGCTCCGAGGGTGGCTTGCCGACCCGCTCGGCGGCGAAACCGAGGAGCAGGCGCCAGGCGTCGCGGTAGGCGGCGATCGTCCGTGGGCTGGCCCGGCGCTGCCGGATGAGCCGGTCGCTGAAGAACGCCTGCAGGGTCGGGGCCAGCGCGCTCACGACCGGTCTCCGAGGTGGCGCTCGAGGCGCTTGCCGGCGAGGTCGAGCAGTTCCGGGGCGGCCGACAGATACCAGTAGGTCGCCGCTGGGTCGACGTGGCCGAGCCAGGTCGAGAGCAGTGGCAGACGAGCCTGTACATCGCCGTCACCGCGGTAGCCCTCGAGGACCGTGCGCACCGCGAACGTGTGTCGCAGGTCGTGCAGCCGGGGCCGACACGAGGCCGTGCGTGGCACGAGCCCGGCGTGGCGCACGAGCTTGAGGAACGTCCAGTCGACGTTGCAGTAGAGCAGGCGGGTCCCGGCGCCCGACACGAGCAACGCTGCCGTGCCCGCCCGCCGTGGCCGGTCCCTCCGTCGCAGGTAGCGTCCGAGGGCGGCGACCGTGGTCGGATGGAGCGGCACCAGCCGCGACTTGCCGAACTTGCTGTCCCGGACCACGAGCAGGCCCTCGCCGGTGTCGAGGTCGGCGCGGTCGAGCCGGATGGCCTCGCCGACCCGCAGCCCGGTGACCGCGAGCAGGCCGATGAGGGTCGCGTAGGTGGCCGCGCGGTGCGGCGTGCGCAGGGACGCGGTGGCGGCCAGGAGCGCGGCGATGTCGGCGTCGCTGTAGAGGTAGGGCGTGGCCCGTCCGCCCGGATCGGGCAGCAGGTCCGTCGGGATGAGCTCGTGGGCCGGATCGATGGCGTGGAGGTGGGCGGCGAAGCCCCGCACGACCGAGAGCCGGTAGGCCCACCAGCGCGCCCCGCCGGCCACGGGTGATGTCGCCCAGGCGAGCGCGGCCTCGAGGGTGACCGTGTCCGCGCCGGTCGCGTCGAGGTAGGTCGTGAACTGGGCGAGCAGCTTCCCGGCGCGCTCGAGCTTGAAGCCGAGCGAGCGGCGGAGACCGAGGTAGTCGGCGAGCGCTGCGTCGAGCCGGCTCATGCGGCACCATCCGGCCACGGGCGAGCCAGTGCGCGGAGCGCCTCGCGGTCGACCTTGGCATAGATGGCGGTCGTGAGCGCCCGGCGGTGACGGAGCACCTGGCCGATCTCGGCGAGCGAGCCGCCCGAGCGCAGCATCGCGGTCGCCGCGGTGTGGCGCAGCCGGTGGGCGTGGACGACGCCGAGGCTCGCACGACGGGCGGCGTCGGCGACGACCTGGCTCACCCCGGTCGATGACAGCGCCCGGTGCGGGGCCTTGACGCGGACGAAGACCGTCCGGCCCACAGCGGTCGCGGGCCGAGCGTGGCGCAGGTACGCCACGATGGCCTCGCCCACGTCGGCCGGCAAGGGCAGCCGCTCGAGACGCTCGCCCTTGCCCGAGACGACCAGCTCACCCGCTCGCCAGTCGATGGCATCGAGCGAGAGGCTCGCCACCTCACCCGCTCGCAGCCCGAGCCGGACGAGGAGGGTCAGGATGGCGAAGTCCCGGCGACCGGTCGCCCGGCTCCGATCACACGAGGCGAGCAGTCGCTCGACCTCGGCTGCTGTGAGCCCGCGCGGCAGGGAGGCCAGCCGCCAGGAGGCGACCCGGGGCACGCTCGCGGCGAGCGGGCGGGGGAGGATGCCCTCGACATGGAGGAAGCCGAGCAGGGAGCGCAGGGCGGTCACGGTCAGCCTGGCCGAGCCGTGCGCCTGGCCCGGACAGCGGGCCGCGACGAAGGCCGAGACGTCGGCCGCCCTCAGCTCGGCCAGATCGAGCCCGGTGGGCGTCACCCGGCTGACCAGGAAGGGCCGGACCGCGGCGAGATACCCGCGGGCCGTGTTCGGCGCCAGACCCCGTTCGACGGTCAGGAAGCGGCGGTACCGTTCGAGCAGCATCTCCAGCGGGGCGTCCGGCTCCGGCTCGGGTGCCTCGGGGACCACTCCGAGCCGGCGCAGGTACCCGAGCGGCGGCTGCATCGCCCGGGTCGAGGCGTACCTCGCATGCCCGGCGGCACGACGGGCGGTGAGGAAGCGCTCGACCTGGGCGGGATAGAGCGCACCAGGCTCCATCCTCTCGGCCGCCAGCCATCGACTGAGGCCCGCGAAGAGCCGCAGCTGGAGGACCGCTCCAAGCGGGGTGTACCCGACACGCTCGAGTTCGGCGGCAAAGCCTGGCGCGTACGGCTGAAGCGGTCCGCTCACGCGGACCCGCTGCGGATCATGCATGACGCTCTCCTTCCATCGGTCGCGAAATGGAGAGCGTCGCTGACATCGCGTTATGCCGACCTCATCGCAGGTGGCCCCTCACGCGGCGGGGTCCGCCAGGGCCCGGGTCGGCATAACCGGGAGGTCGGCCTAATGGACGTTATGCCGATGTCGGCATAACGTGCACCGCCTCCGCAACGTCCTCGCCAAGCTGCCCAAGCGGCCAGAGCTCCATGAGCGGGTCCGGGCGGCCTACTGGGCGGCACTCGACACCGCGACGAGCCCCGAGCAGGCCGAGCACGGTCTGCGGGCGCTCGTGGGCGAGCTCAGCGGGGAGTTCCCCTCGGCCGCGGCGTGCCTGGCCGAGGACCTGCCCGCACTCACCGTCCATCTCGCCTATCCGCTGCGGCTGCGCAAGCGGCTGAGATCGACGAACCTGCTATCGGTTAACCGGCCATGGACACAAGGGATCACGAGGGCTGCCTGAGGGCCC
>CAYZDQ010000278.1:0-4183 GCA_964476955.1 uncultured Anaerolineaceae bacterium | reverse complement strand
CCGTCCTGCGGCGGGGGGAGAACGTGCTCCTGCGCGGGCTTGGCGGCTGCGCCTTCGAGCGTGCCAACGAGACCTGGGGCTTCGACGGCGGCGACGACTGGACGACCGCGCTCAGTGCCAAATGGGAAGACGATGATGCGCTGCCTACGCTGGCGGTCGGTGACTACCTCACCATCGTGGAGGCCGGTCAGACCCCCGAGTGCGCCGAGAACACCGTGCTTCGCCCGGACGCTGCCCGCTACGGCGAGCCGGAGGCCATCGCCGGCCACTGCACGCTGTCGATGCTCTTCAGCGACTGGGACCGATCGGGCCGGCGTGATCTGCGCGTGAGCAACGACCGCCAGTACTACCGCCCTGGCGAGGGTGAGGAACAGCTCTGGCGGGTCGGCTCCGAGGCGCCGGCGGAGGCCTACGGGCGCGACGAGGGCTGGGGCCACCTCTCGGTCTTCGGCATGGGCATCGCCAGCGAGGATGTGACTGCGGACGGCTATCCCGAGTACTTCATCTCGACCATGGCCGGCAACCGCCTGCGCGGTCTGGCTGACGGGCCAGCTCAGCCTGCCTATCGCGACTTGGCCTACGCCGCGGGTGTGGACGTGGCACAGCCGTTCGCCGGCGACACCGACTTGCCTTCGACGGCCTGGCATGCGGAGTGGGATGACGTCAACAACGATGGCCGCCCCGACCTCTATGTGGCCAAGGGCAACGTGGAGAAGATGCCCGACCATGCGGCCGAGGATCCCAGCAACCTGCTCATCGGACAGCCCGACGGCACCTGGGTCGAGGGCGCCATCGAGGCCGGCATCGTCCATTACGACAAGACCCGCGGGGCGGCGCTGGCGGACCTCAACCTCGACGGGCTGCTCGACCTGGTAGAGGTCAACCGCGCGGTGCCGGTGCGCATCTGGCGCAACGCAGGCTCGGGCACGGCCATCCAGCCCGCACCCATGGGTCGCTGGCTGGCCGTGGAGCTGGAGCAGGACGGGCCCAACCGTGATGCGGTGGGGGCCTGGATCGAGGTCAGGAGCGAAGGTGGCGTGCAGCGCCGCGAGGTCACCGTCGGCGGTGGTCACGTGTCCGGACAGGCCGGTCCCACGCACTTCGGCTTGGGTGATACCGATCCCGTCGGTGTGCGCGTCACCTGGCCGGACGGTGAAGCAGGGGAGTGGATCTCGGTACGGGCCGACCAACGGGTCCGCATCGAGCGCGGTGTCGGTCCGGTGGCCCTGCCCGCGGCCACGGAGATGACCGGAGCACTGCCGCTGGTACGCGCGAGTGCGGAAGGCCCGGTGCTGCCACCGGTGCCAGCGGTGGACCCCGCGACGTGCGTGCCGGTGGCCGATGGCGAGAAGACCGTGGCCCGTCGTTGGGACGAAGCCCTGCTCGACGCGATCCGCCGAGACTTCCCGGCGCCGACCGTGCACTCGCGCAACCTCTACCATGCCTCCGCCGCGATGTGGGATGCCTGGGCGGCCTACGACCCGGTCGCCGACGGCGTCTACTACAGCGGGCTGGTCGTGGCCGATGACGTGCCTGCCGCGCGCGACGAGGCCGTGAGCTACGCCGCCTACCGCGTGCTCAGCCACCGCTACCGCGACAGCGCCGGCGGCCCCGAGAGCTTGCGCCAGTTCGATCAGCTCATGGCCGACCTGTGCTACCCGTGGGAGGTCACCGCGGTGGATGGTGACGCGCCCGCGGCCCTGGGCAACCGCATCGCCGCGGAGGTCATCGAGGCCACGCTGGACGACGGCTCGTTGGAGGCCCAGGGCTACTCCTCGCGCGACTACACCGCGGTCAACGAACCGATGATCGTGCAGCAGCCGGGCACCGTCATGGCCGACCCGAACCGCTGGCAGCCGCTGGCGCTGGAGCTCAGCTACACGCAGAACGGGCAGCTGCTGCCCATCGGCCCGCAGGAGTTCATCGGTCCGCACTGGGGAGCGGTGACGGCCTTCGCGCTGCCGGAGCCGATCGTCCCCGGACTGCCCATCGATCCCGGTGACCCGCCCTACCTCCACGACCCGGACACCGATGCCGAGTTCAGGGAGAAGGCGCTGGAGGTCGTGCGCTACAGCTCGCTGCTCGATCCTCGCGACGGGGAGACCGTCGACATCAGCCCGGCTACCTGGGGCAACGCCCCGCTGGGTACGAACGACCGCGCGGGCTACGAGTACAACCCCTGGACCAGCCTGCCCTACGAACCGGTGGTCGTGCCGCGAGCGGACTTCGGCCGGGTGCTGGCCGAGTTCTGGGCCGACGGCCCCGACTCGGAGACTCCGCCCGGCCACTGGAACACGCTGGCCAACACCGTCGTGGACCATCCCGAGTTCGAGCGGCGCATCGGCGGTGAAGGTCAGCCGGTGGACCCGCTCGAGTGGGACGTGAAGATGTACCTCGCGCTCAACGGGGCCGCACACGATGCCGCCATCGCCGCCTGGGGTGCCAAGGGGCACTACGACTACGTACGCCCCATCTCGATGATCCGCTGGATGGGCGGGCTGGGCCAATCGAGCGACCCATCGAGGGCCTCGTACCACCCCGACGGGCTCCCGCTCAGCGAGGGCGAGGTGGAGCTCATCACCGCCGAGACGGCGGCGCCGGGCGGGCCCCACGAGCACCTCGACGACCATATCGGGGAGATCGCGATCCGAGCCTGGTCCGGCAACCCTGGCGATCGCGAATCCGAGCTCGGCGGGGTCGGCTGGATCCGCGCGGTCGAGTGGGTGCCCTACCAGCTCTCGACCTTCGTGACGCCCTCGTTCGCAGGCTACGTCAGCGGCCACTCGACCTTCAGTCGCGCGGCTGCCGAGGTGCTCACGGAGATGACGGGCACGCCCTACTTCCCGGGTGGCCTGGGCACCTGGACGGTGCCTGCCGGCTCGCTCGAGTTCGAGCTGGGGCCGAGCGTGGACGTGCCGCTCGGTTGGGCCACCTACTACGACGCGGCCGACCAGGCCGGGCTCTCGCGGCTGTACGGCGGTATCCACGTCGAGGCCGACGACCTGCGTGGACGGGTCATGGGCGCGCAGTGCGGGGCCGCCGCCTGGACCACAGCCCAGCGCTACTGGGACGGCACGGCCCGCGCCGGCTAACGTACGTCCTTGCGATGCGCGAGCCACCCCACGTTTGAACTCGACCAGTCGGACGCCGAACTCGTAGGTTCGAGCCCTGCTGTGGCTCAGGCTGCCAGCGCGAGCCTCCCCACGGCTGAGATCATCAGATTGCCTGCGCGCCACGTCGAGATGAGCCGCCCCAGGGCTGAGCTGCGGCCAGGTCCGAGCGGCACATCGAAGCCCGAGGCGCGGTAGCCTCGGCGCGTGGGAGCCATTCGTTTCGTCCGCGCGCATATCGACACACTGCTGGCGGTCGTGCTGGCCGCGGCCTTCCTCATCGAGGTCTACGCCAGCGAGGTGGAGTTGCCGGGTCAGGCCTTCGTCGCGGACTTCGAGCTCGACCAGACCCTCGCGGTCGCCGCGGGCACGGCCTTCCTGCTCTCACTGGCCCTGCGCTCGCGTATGCCGGCCGTGCCCCTGGCGCTGGCCTTCGGGGCCCTCGCGCTGCTGGGCCAGGGCCAAGCTGACGGTATCGCCACGCTGGCGCTCGGGCTCGCGCTCACGGCCTACTCGGTGGGCGCCTGGTCCGGTGGCCGGGCGGCACTCGTCGGTGCGCTCGGACTAGGCGCGTTGGCGGGGCTGCTCGTGCTGCGCGCGACGTCAGGGCCCGTGGACTCACGGGATGTCGCCGCCGCGATCCTGCTCCTGTTCGGTCCATGGCTCGTGGGTGTGCTGGCCCGGGGGGTCCGGGAACGACGTGGCGACCCCCGTGTCACCGCCATCGGCCGACCTCGTCCAGCAGGCCGCGGGGCATCCGACTCGGCCGGTCACGACGATGCCGTGCGTGAGCTGCGGGACGTCGTCGAGCGCTCCATGAGCACGGTCATCCTCGGAGCCCGCAACGCCCAGCGCTCGATGCGCGACGATCCTGGCGCGACCGATCGTTCGCTGACCGAGATCGAAGTCGCCGGCACCGAGGCGCTCGAGGAGACGCAGCGGCTGACCAGCCTGCTGCTCGCCCCCGACGGTGCCTCGCCCACCGAGCTGGGTCCGGGCCTGGCCGATGTCGAGTTCCTTGCCGAGGAGGTCACCAAGGCCGGCCTGCCGGTCGACATGAACGTCAGCGGCCG
>CAYZDQ010000277.1:0-4192 GCA_964476955.1 uncultured Anaerolineaceae bacterium | reverse complement strand
CCTGTTCTTTGGATATTGACATGTCAGCCATCGCCGTTCAGTATACGCCACTGTTCACCGTAATAGGAGGCAAGGCGATGACGCAAGCACTCGAGACGCGCACCCAGCTCAAGGTCGTACAGCCCGGTGAGGGTGACACCGGGACCTTGCTGCCGGGAGTGGGCGTGCAGTTCAAGATCGACGCTGAAGACGTGGGTGGCCACGTCTCGGTGGTGGAGCATCCGTTCGCGGTCGGCTCGCTGGTGCCGCCACACGTCCACCATCTCGAGGATGAGGTCTCGATCGTCATCGAGGGCCAGATCGGGTTCCGCTCCGAGGATCGCGAGGCGGTGCTCTCGCCTGGTGGCTACATCGTGAAGCCACGCGGGGAGGTCCACGCCATGTGGAACGCAGGCGATGTCCCGGCCCGCATGATCGAGATCATCACACCCGCTGGCTTCGACAAGTTCTTCCGGGAGCTGGCCGCGGCAAACGCGCAGCAGCCGATGTCCCCGCCGGAGGTCGCCGAGCTCGCCGCACGCTATGAGCTGCCCTTCGCTGAGCCCGACTGGATGGGCGACGTCATCGAACGCTACGGGCTCACCCCACCGTTCTAGCAGACCTTTCGCCGCAACACGACCGACCCCGCCGTGACCGACATGGCGGGGTCGTTCTGCTGGAATCGGATGATCACGAACTCGGCGGGCTTGAGCGGCGCGAAGGCGACCTGCAGGACGAGCCGACCGAGATCGCTATCCGTCTGCGTCATCGTGCATGGCGCCCTGGTGCGCGGAGCGGACCTCGTTCATCTGGTCACTGGTGATACCGCGCTCGACCGTCACAGCAGCGGACTTCCGCCTTCCCGGTGTCTCATCCAGCGGCAGACTCGCTGAAGGAGCGAGTGGGTTCGGCGCCCTCGTCGTACCATCCATGCAAACGATGACATCGGATGACGGGACTGCCGCCTCGTTCCGTACCGGGAAAGGACACCCTCATGAAGACCGCCAAGGACAAGCACGTCGTGATGGCCGCCGACTTCGCGGGCTACCCGCTGCAACAAGCGGTCAAGCAGCACCTCATCAACAAGGGCTGGACCGTGGAGGATCTGACGCCCGTGCAGGATGAGTGCCCCATGTATCACCGGGCGGGCTTCATGCTCGGCGCCAAGATCGCCGAGCGCGAGTACGAGAAGGGCCTCGCCTTCTGCGGCACCGGCATGGGTATCCACGTGGCCGCAGGCAAGGTGCCCCACGTGCATGCCGCCATCTGCGAGAGCGTCTCATCGGCCCGGCGCGCCGCGACCGGCAACAAGTGCAACGTGTTGGCCATGGGCGCGCTGTGGACCGCGCCACACCTGGGCATGGCCATGGCCGACGCCTTCCTCGAGAGCGAGTTCGGCGAGGGCTACGAGGACTGGGAGGGCTTCGACGAGTTCCACGAGGTCGGCTTCCGCGAGACCGACGAGTTCGACTACGAGGCCTACAAGGCCAACGGCTTCAAGCTGGCCGAGGAGCCCGAGCCGTATCTCGCACCCTGGCCCAAGGACCTGCCCTTCTAGCCCATGATCAAGGCCGTCATCTTCGACATGGACGGCCTGCTCGTCGACTCCGAGCCGGTGTGGGATGACGCCCGCCGGTGGATGGCCGACGAGGCGGGCAAGCCATGGACCGTGCTCGATCACAAGGAAGTGATGGGCGTCAGCACCCAGGAGTGGGCCGACTACATGATCGAGCGCCTGGAGCTGACGCTCTCGGCCCAGGAGGTCATCGACGCCATCATCGGCCGCATGGTCGAGATGTATCACGCTGGGGTCCCGTACCTGCCGGGCGCCGTGGAAGCTGTCGAGCTGGCGGCCGGAAGCTACCGGACGGCCCTGGCGTCGGGCTCCCATCCCACGCTGATCGAGACCGTCCTGGCCGATCCTGCGATGGACGGGAGGTTCGAGGTCGTGGTCGCCGCGGACGAGGTCGGCGCGGGCAAGCCGGCGCCGGATGTCTACCTCGCTGCGGCGGAGCGCCTGGGCGTGAAGCCGGAGGATTGCGTCTGCCTGGAGGACTCGGGCAACGGGATCCTCTCCGGTCTTCGCGCGGGGATGCAGGTCATCGCCGTTCCGGATCCTCGCTTCCCGCCGCGCGAGGATGTGCTCGATCAGGCACACCTGGTGCTGGGCAGCCTGACCGAGCTGTCGCCCGAGGGATTCGGTCGACTCGGGTGAGACCATGAGGTCGACACACGAAACGGAGGGACGACATGGCCAAGGATGACAGCGGTCGAGAAGGCCTCTCTGCCGGAGCGATGGCGAAGGAGGTCGGGGCCTCACCAGCGAAGGTGAAGAAGGCCCTCGCCGAGCTCGGGGTCGAACCCGACTTCGTCAAGTCGGGCTGCGCCTACTACTACGCCGAACGAACCGCAGCGGTGAAGCAGATCCTGGCCAAGCCCTGATCGAAGCCGATCGCAGCCCGGAGGCAACGCTATGGACATCGAAGCCTTCATCCGATCGATTCCCAAGGCCGAGCTCCACCTGCACATCGAGGGCACGCTCGAGCCAGAGCTGAAGTTCGAGCTTGCGGCCCGCAACGGCCTCGAGCTGCCCTACGCCTCGACCGATGAGATGCGCGCGGCGTACGACTTCGACGATCTCTCCTCGTTCCTAGCCCAGTACTACGAGGGCATGTCCGTCCTGCTCGTCGAGGCGGACTTCCACGACCTGGCCATGGCCTACTTCGAGCGGGTCGCGGCGCAGGGGCTGGTCTATGTCGAGATGTTCTTCGATCCCCAGGCCCACACCAGTCGGGGAATCGGCTTCGACACCGTCATCACCGGCCTGCGCCGGGCCCAGGAAGACGCCGCGGATCGTTTCGGGATCCGCTCCGGGCTGATCATGTGCTTCCTGCGGGACCATTCGGTCGAGTCAGCCTTCGAGACTCTCGAGCAGGCCTCCACGTATCGCGACTGGATCATCGGCGTCGGACTCGACTCGGACGAGCGAGGCAATCCGCCGGTCAAGTTCCGGGAGGTCTTCGCGGCCGCACGAGAGCAGGGCTACCGGCTGACGATGCACTGCGACGTCGACCAGCAGGACTCGACGACCCACATCCGCCAGTGTCTCGACGAGATCGGTGTCGAGCGCATCGACCACGGCTCGAACGCCCTCGAGGACGAGAGCATCATGACCGAGCTCGTGGGCCGTGGCATCGGGCTTACCTGCTGCCCCATCTCGAACTCGTATGTGAGCGACGGGACCAAGGCGCGCGAGATCCGCGCCCTCCACGAGCGGGGCGTGCTGGTGACGGTGAACTCGGACGATCCCGCCTACTTCCCCGGTTATGTCGCGGACAACTTCGCCACGTTGCAGCGTGAGGCCGGCCTGGGCCGTGATGACATCATCGGGCTGGTGCGCAACGCCTTCACCATCAGCTGGCTCGACGAGATCTCGCGAGAGGCCTACCTGGCACGCCTCGACGAGTGGGTGGCGCGGAACTAGATCGAGGAGGGAACGGATCGAAGGGCGATGCCGCCACAGCCGAGGAGTCATGACGTGAACGGATCCGCCAGCACGCCCAAGATCGGCGTCCTCGTCTGGAACCAGTACACCGACTGGCCGGCCATGCGCGATGTCGGGGCCCGAACCGACGCGCTCGACTACGACTCGCTGTGGACCTGGGACCACCTCTACCCCATCATCGGCGACCCCCACGGGCCGTTCCTCGAGGGCTACATGGTCCTCGCCGCGTGGAGCCAGCACACCACGCGGCCCACGATCGGCCTGATGGTCGGCGCCAACACGTTCCGCAACCCGGGCCTGGTGGTGAAGATGGTCACGACGCTCGATCACCTCTCGGCCGGACGCGCGGTGCTGGGCATCGGCGGCGCCTGGTTCGAGGCCGAGCACACCGCCTTCGGCATCGAGTTCGGGAAGGGCTTCGGCGAGCGGCTCGACTGGCTCGACGAGTCGGTCGAGCTGATGCACGGCATGCTGCGTGAGGGTCGGGCCAGTGCCCGGGGCCAGCGCTATCACGCGGTCGACGTGCGCAACGACCCCGCACCGGTCCAGCCGCACCTGCCCATCCTCATCGGCGGCGCCGGCGAGAAGAAGACGCTGCGCACGGTGGCCAAGTACGCCGACGCCTGGAACGTGTTCCTCGTGACGCCGGAGCAGGCCGCGGCCAAGGACGCCGTGCTGCGACGCTGGTGCGAGACCGAAGGCCGCGAC
>CAYZDQ010000276.1:0-4194 GCA_964476955.1 uncultured Anaerolineaceae bacterium | reverse complement strand
CTAGACAGAGTCCGTGATGATGGGTGCGACGGTATCGGGGTCCACGAAGAGCGACGCCGGGCCGATCGCGCCCGTGGCCGGGTCGCCCTCCAGGACCACGATCGAGAACACCAGCGCGTCGTCCTCCAGCTCCATGGCGCTGAGCTCGACGACCGTGTTCTCGACACCGTCCATGACGAGCACCGACAAGGCCGCGTTGGGCGGGATGGCCTCGAAGCTGTCGGACCCTTCGTTCCAGTACTGGACGAACTCATCGACGGTCATGTGACCAGCGATGCGGTGGGGCCGATCGCTGAAGTAGAGGACGCTCGGCACGCCATCGAGCGTGAGGGTGTCGCCCTCCACCGAGCCTGACGGTGCACTCACGACGAACTGGAACGTGGGCTCGGTCGTCTCATCGATAGCCCCGGTGGCCGCAGGCATGAGGGCCAGCAGCCCAAGCGCCAGTGCCACCAGCATGATCGCTCGGTTCATCGTTCCCTCCTTGCTCCTGCCCCTCAGGGGCGGGGTCGGCTTGGTGTGGCCAACGGGTCAGGCGCCTCGCGCTCGTCGGCGAACGAACACGGCGAAGAGGGTCAGCTGTCCAGGGCGACGTTCGATTGCGTGACCGAGTCCGTGATCTGGCCGTTGACGGGGACGCCGGAGTCGATGAAGAGCGACGCCGGAGCGAGCCTCTCGGTCGGCACCTCACCGTCGAGGACCTCGAACCGGAAGCGCAGGTCCCCGCCCTCGACCGACGTGTCCAGCAGCTCCACCACGAGCTCGTGCAGCACTGGCGCCCCAGCCACGAGCACGGCGTTGGGCGGGACCTCGGCGAAGCTGCCCGGTCCCAGCTCCCAGTTCTCGAGCCAGGACTCGGGGTCCATGTGCCCGGTGACACGCTTGGGTCGATCGCTGAAGTAGAGCACGCTCGGTGCATCGATGAGCGTCAGGACATCACCGTCGAACTCGGCGGCCTCGGCCGAGACGACGTAGAGGAAGTACGTCGGGTCCCAGTCGAAGATCTCGACCGATTCGTCGGGTCCGTCCAGACCCTCCTCCTGGCCGAGCGCTCCTCCGGTCGAACTGACGAGCAAGGCTCCGGTCAGCGCTAGAGCGAAGACGGTGGGTCGTGACGCACGCATGTTCTTCCTCCATGTGGCTCCGCCTCCCTGACTCACAGCGGTGCTCTTCCACAGAGGATACGCGGCACCCGACGAGTTGCTCGCCGGCAGACCCAGGGGGCGCGGACACGGACTGGGAGTTTCGGTGTGCTCAACCGGCACGGATGAGCGGCGTCGTGGCAGGCGCCAGGCTGAGTCGGACGTGCACCGTCTCGAGAGGCTTGACCGGGACCACGATGGAGTGATCATCTGGCATCGAGATCGGCTCGTCCGTCGGCGTTCCGAGCGGGCGGCAACCGGTCGCCTCCGCCACGCGCCGCCCGCTGCGCAGTCGGGTCTCAGCCGGCTGGTCGGAGACGTTGAACAGCTGCACGATCACGGCATCTTCACCGAAGCTGTCGCGTCGGATGTCCTGGACGCGGACGCTTGGCTGGTCGCAGGCCAGGAGGAGCTCTGCCTCCGAAGTGGCGCCGTGGAGGGCACGATACGGACCGGGAATCAGGGGAGTCGAGCCGCTGATCGTCCGGGCGTGTCCGCCGGCGCTGCTTCCATCCGCTGCTACCGCCGGTCGGTCGTGGGGGTCTCTGAGCCTGCTAGGTCTGCTGGCCTCGATCGGAGCGGTCGGTGACCGAGAGGAACCGCCTTGCCAGGTCGCGCAAGAGGGAGCGGCTGGGCCGTCCTGATGCTCGCGGTCCTCGACGCCGATATGCGCCGCGTCGAGCCGGCCGAGCTTCAACACCGTATCTGAACCGCCAAAGTCGAGCCTCGATTGACGGGTAGGTCGGGGTCGACTCGGTCAGCCGACGTCGGCCTTCACCGGCATGGCTCCTGCCGCGAACGTCGAGGGCGTCCAGGGCCAGGTGACACAGGCGTCCAGCTCAGGGAACGCCACGATGTCAGCCGTACCCTTGAGCACGAATGTCGTGACCTCGAAGCCAGGAAGCTCCTGCGTGGCTCGCTGGAGCGTCGACCCGCTGGCGCTGACGTCGTCGACGAGGAGGATGCGGCCGCCGGCCGGGCAGGGGATGGCTGTCCGATGCAGGACCATCGGCGCTGCATGTTGTACGGCGTTGGAGTCGTCGCGGTAGGCGAGCCGCAGGAAACCGATGGGCCGATCGAGCGACTCCGCGATCAGCTCGCCGGGGACCCGGCCGCCCCGTTCGATCGCGATCACCGCATCGACCGGCGGGAAGGCGATCGTGCCAAGACGACGCTCCACCTCAGCCAGCGTCACGATTGGCTTCACTGGGTGGTGCCGCGCAGCAGCCGATCGGCCAACAGGCCGAGCCCAGTGAGGATCGCGATGCCCGGCCATGCGACTTCGATGGTGCCCACGACATCGATCGGCGTGGCTCCGACGATCCTCGTCATGATCGCGGCCGACGCGAGACCGACGACGTAGGCCACGGGGACCGCCAGCACCCAGGGCAGGCTCCGCAGGACCCGGAGTGCTACCACGAAACAGGCGATCTGGAGCATCAGGCTCGGGAGGATCGCCTGCGGGGGCATCCCTGTCAGGTACTGGCTGACGATCGGTGCGATGACGCTGACGGCGACCGCCAGGGGCAGCCTGAGCATCAGGGCCGCCAGCATCGGAGCGTAGAAGATGGGCAACAGGATCGGACCAATCGGGGCGCTGGCTCCGGGGATCACATGGATGAGCCACGGTGCCGCGATGGCCGCCAGGATCCCGACACCGAGGACCCACGATACGGCGGCGGTCGGTGCCATCCGGACGCCGGTGTCGCTGCGGGTGGTGGGCCATGCGGGTGGGATGCTCCAGATCGTGGGCACGGATCGGTTTGCTGTGTTCGACATCCTCACTCCTGCATCTTCTCGGCACTGTCAGCCATCAGGACACTCCCGCGGCGATGAGGTTCACGGCCATGCCGCCCGAGTAGCACTCTGGCGTGGCCAGGATGCGCGGGCTCGATCCGACGTAGCGCTCGGCATCCCCCAGTGCAGCGTTCACGGTCCGCAGCGTCCGGAAGCCCATGCCGCGGGCATAGCGCGGCTGCTCCGCACCCACCACATAGACCTGTGAGCACCACCGCAGCGGGACGGCTCCGCCCGAGATCATGGACATGGCATGGAAGGGGTGGTAGGTGTAGCCGCTGGAGTAGCTGGCGCAGTAGGTCGGGTCGGTCGAGATCCGCCTGGCGTCCTCCGACGCGAGGAAGTCGGCCGCCGTGTCGTAGCCCTGGAGTGCGTCGTACGACTCCTCGTACGAGGGGAACCAGTCGGCATTGAACCAGCCATCGCACACGGCGGCCGCGATGATGACCGGATCGGGTCGCAACGCCCTCGCGGCGCGCGAGTACTGGGCTCCGATGGCCAGGCTCATGAGGATCGGGTTCGTACCCATGCCGGGTCCATAGTGGAAGTCGCGCGGCAGCCCCACGAGCAGGATGTCCGCGGGTTGCTCGAGCTCGTCGACCACCACCTCGGCACGGCGTTTCGCCAGCGGCCACGTGGCGCGCTCGACCTCCGCGATCGTGCCCGCCTGCACGTCGAGGACCTCGCCGAACTGCCCAAGCACCGCATCGACCGCGAAGACCCGCTTGCCGATGCCCTCCTCGATGGCCTCACCGATGGACTGGAACTGGTGACGCATGTGCGAGTCGACAGCGCCCCCGAGCCAATCGTGCCGATGCATCGTGTCTGGGTTGTGATGGCTCGCGATCGAGGCGCGGCCCGCGAGACCGGTGACGAGCATCTTGTAGCCGCCGCTGAAGCCGCCGTAGGGGTTGGCCGCGCAGTGGCCGATGAGCACCGCGATGTCGGCATCGAGGATCGCCCGGTGGGTCTGGACCGCATTGCCCATGCCGTCGTGGCCAAGGTCCAGGAGCTGGTCGCCTTCCGCGTCGTGGTTGGTGATGCGGTCGGGCCAGAAGCGGTCCACGATCTGCGGGCCCAGGTACTCCAGCCACTCCTCGCGTGTGTTTCGCCGATGCAGGCCCTGGGCACACAGCAGAGAGATGTCCTCGCTCCGGCAGCCACCGCGGAGGAGGTCGTCCACGATGGCCGGGATGGACACGCGGCGATGGGCCAGGGGATGAGCTCCACCCTTGACGCGGTCGGGGAAGACGAT
>CAYZDQ010000275.1:2606-4200 GCA_964476955.1 uncultured Anaerolineaceae bacterium | reverse complement strand
ACCATCCGCAGCCTTCGGCCGAGCCTCGATGCTGGGCGCCAGCTGACCGAGCCCCAGGCACAGCGCTGGGCGGATCTGCTCGAGCACAACATCTACGACTGCGAGGGCATGCGGGCGGTGTGCATCCAGGCGGCCACCGACCTGGAGCGCATCGACAAACGCATGCGCAAGGCCCGCAAGGGCCGCAAGAAGCGCCGACCCGGCAAGGGTTAGTGGCGGCCGGTCCGGCGCCCGGCGGCCACCGCCGGGTCTAGTCGGTCTTGACCTCGTGCACCGGCGCGCCCTCGGTCTCGAAAGCGGTGAGGTTGGCGACCGTGGTCTCGGCGATGTTCTCCAGCGCCTCGGACGTGAAGAAGGCCTGGTGCGCGGTGATGAGCACGTTGGGGAACGTCAGCAGCCGCGCGAACGTGTCGTCCTGGATGATCGAGGCACTCTGGTCCTCGAAGAAGCCGACCGCGTGTTCCTCTTCGTAGACGTCGAGGCCGAGATAGCCGAGGCGGCCGTCCTTGAGGGCATCGATAGCAGCCTCGGTGTCGATGAGGCCACCGCGGCTGGTGTTGACGATGGTCACGCCCGGCTTCACCAGCGAGAGCGTCTCGGCGTCGACGAGGTGATGCGTCTCGGGCGTGAGTGGCGCGTGGAGCGCGATGATGTCCGACTCCGCGAACAGCTCGGGCAGCTCCACGTACTTGGCGCCGAGGCCCCGCATGGCCTCGTTGGGGTAGGGGTCGTAGGCCATCAGCTTGCAGCCGAAGCCTTTCATGATCCCCGCGAAGACGGTGCCGATGCGGCCGGTACCGATGACGCCGACGCACTTGTCGTTGAGGTCGTAGCCAAGCAAGCCGTCGAGTGCGAAGTTGCCGTCACGCACGCGGTTGTAGGCCCGAGGCGTCCGCCGTACCAGACTGAGGATGAGGGCGACAGCGTGCTCGGCCACCGCATACGGTGAGTAGGCCGGCACGCGGCAGACCTTGATGCCGAGCTCGCCGGCGACCTTCAGATCGACGTTGTTGAAGCCGGCCGCGCGGAGGGCCACGAGACGGACGCCGTTCTCGGCCAGCTTGCGCAGGACCTTGCCGTCGACCTCATCGTGGACGAAGACGCAGACGGCATCGTGGTCGGCAGCCAGCGGCACGTGATCGCAGTTGAGCTTGGCTTCGAAGAAGTCGAGCTTGTGGGGAGAGTCAGCGGCGGCGGCGCCGAGGTACTGCTCGTCATAGGGCTTGGAAGAGAAGACAGCGACTCGCATGTCGAAAGAGTAGTGGAGTCCTGCCAGATACCCGAAAAGGCCGGGATTCGGTCCCGGCCCTTTCGTTGGTGTCGCGTCGCCCGAAGTCGTCCGAAGGCGCGAAGGCGCTGGTGCTAAGGCGTCGGCGCGAAGGCGCTGGTGCTAGGCGATCTCGTACTGGATGTGGACGTTGACCGCGAGCTCGACCTCGCCCGGCAGCACCGGGGTGGAGGCTCCGGCGTCAGCGGCGAAGGCCATCTCCTCGCGAGCCATGTAGATCGGCTGCGGCTGCCGCCCGCCGGACTCGCTGATGCTGATGACGCCGATGATCTCGCCGGTCCTCGACCTCAATCCGGAACAGATCCT
>CAYZDQ010000275.1:1958-2596 GCA_964476955.1 uncultured Anaerolineaceae bacterium | reverse complement strand
CCGATGATCTCGACACCGGCCGCGGCGGCCAGCTGGTCGGCCTTCGCACGCGCGTCGTCGACGGCAGCCACGCGGGCGACCTCCTGGGCTGTGGTCGGATCCTCGACCCGGAAGCTGATGCCGTTGACCTGGTTGGCACCGGAGTCGACGGTGGTGTCGACTACCTCGCCGACCATCTCGATGTCGCGAACGGTCACGTTGACGGTGTTGCGGGCCTCCCAACCGGTGATCTTCGGAGGCTCGCTGTTCCAGTCGTAGCGGGCGTTGAGGCTGATGTTGGTGGTCTGGATGTCCTTCTCGTCGATGCCCAGACCGAGCAGCGCCTGCACCACCGCATCCATGGAAGCGGCGGCCTTCTGCGAAGCGGCTCCGGCCTCCTTGGCCTGCTCGAGCACGCCGATGTTGATGTCGGCGACATCGGGTACTGCGTTGACACGCCCGGTGCCATTGACACTCAGCGTGCGCAGTGTCTCGTCGTTGCCGCTATCCGACTGGGCCTGGGTGGCGACGGCGCCGGCGCCGATGAAGGAGGCCGCGAGCATGCCGGCTGCGAGGCTGGCGGCCATCCAGCGCATGGTGGGACGGGAGAGGGAGAGTGTGGTGTTGCCGTTCACGTTCCACTTGCCGTTGCTCTGGTA
>CAYZDQ010000275.1:0-1948 GCA_964476955.1 uncultured Anaerolineaceae bacterium | reverse complement strand
GGAGAGGGAGCGTGTGGTGTTCACCGTGGTCGATCCTCCGGATGTCGTGGTTCGTTGCGGCGAGGGCGGACGACGCGCGTCGATGTCGCCCCGCACTGCCTAGACGACGGTCGGTCCTGTTCGGTTCCCCTGGTGCCGTGTGCCGGCGGCGCTGGGGGCTATCCGGCGGCGCGGGGGCTATGACGCGGAGCGGCTAGGAAGCGGACTTCAGCGGGAAGATGACCTCGGTCAGCCACTTGGAGGGGTCAGGCTCGGCCGAGGGATCGGTGAGGTAGATCTCCCAGGGGCCGCCGTTGGCCACGTAGTCCGGGTTGTTCTCGAGCCAGCGCGACATCGCATCGTAGGTGGCGCCCAAAGTGTCGTAGGGGCCCGCATGGACGGCGATCGCGGCCGGACCGGATGGCAGCTCGCTGGGCTTCACTTCCCCGTCGGCGGTGATCGGCGCCTCGACCATCACGCCTGCCTCGAAATCGATCGTCTGCCCGAACGAGTGGTACCGAGCGAAGGGGCCGCTGGAGCCGGTGACGCCCTGCTTCTCGAGTGCCTGCCGTACCGCCTGGTGGACCTGGCCCATGGCCAATGAGAGCGCCGCCTGATCGACCTCGGATCGCATGGTCGCGGTGTGATGGCTTCGCAGTACGCGAAGCTCGATCTTGGAAGACGGTCCTCGTGGGTCAGGCATGACGGCACCTCTGCGATCGGGAGGTCCACTTTGGCTTCCTGCATGCGCGGATGCAAGTCGCCGATGGTCATGGTGACGTGGCCGCCCACCGTCCGCCTTGCCCGCCCTCAAGCCCTGCCGTCGCCCCCCGCCAGTCTCGCTCCGGGGTGGCCATTCCCCCTGAGGGCGTATCGAACGGAACGCCTGTCCCTTGCCCAGTCCCACCTAGGCATATCTCAGGCCCCTAGGGGGACTATGCCCAGCCGGTGAACTGGGAGCGAAGGTCGGGCCAAGTTCGCGCGAAGGGGGTTGTCCCATGATCGGCCGCATGCCCTACCTGATGCCCGAGGATGAGCGCGACCGTCTCCTGCTCCGCAGGTTCGGCGTCGAGCTGCGTCGTTGCCGACTGAGATCCGGGCTGAGTCAGGTCGCACTTGCAGAACGAGCAGGCGTGTCACAGACGTCCATCTCGCGACTCGAGAACGGCACGGCCCCGGCCGCGTCGGTGCTCAAGCTCGTGCGTCTCGGCGAGGCCCTCGGCAACTGGCTGCCACTCGGGTTCTGTCCGCACCGGCACCACTGTGCGTGGCGTCCGCTGCGCGAGGATGGGACCGAGGACCGCCGCTTCGAGCCGATCGTCTCGGAGGACCACTACACGCTCTGACCGACCATCCGAACCCGACCACGCAACCACCGAGCCGCCCCGGCCACGGCTCGCCACTGCGCCCAACCGCCGCCCCGGACCACTGAGCCGCCCTGGCCCCGACGGATCGCCGACCCAGCCCATGAGACGCCCCGGCCACAGCTGGCCACAGCGCGCGACAGCCGACCCGACCACCGAGCCGCCTCCGCCACAACGGACTGCCGCCCCCGACCCCTGAGCCGCCTTGACCCTTGCGGAGTGCCGACTCCAACCCTGAGCCGCCCTGGGATCCGGCCCCTGACCCCTGAGCCGCCCGGCCACAGCTGGCCACTGCGTGCGACCGCCGGACCCGGCCGATGACCGAGGTCTATTCCCCTTGGGGGCGTGAGATATGCCTAGGTGGGACTGGGCTAGGGAGGGCTGGTCTGTTCGATACGCCCCCAAGGGGAGTAGCGCGGAGCGGTTCTGCGGCTGGGGGTGGAGCCGGCGGTGGGAATGGGCCGGCGACGAGGATGGGCCGGCGACGAGGATGGGCCAGTGACGAGGATGGGCGCTAGGCTGCGGGCATGAGGACAGGACTCGGGGCGCTGGTGATGGCCGGCGCACTGTCGGTGATGGGCACGTCGGTGATGAGCACCCCGGTG
>CAYZDQ010000274.1:0-4206 GCA_964476955.1 uncultured Anaerolineaceae bacterium | reverse complement strand
GGCTCCCCGGTTGCCGGTTCGCCGATGATGGATGAATACGCTCGGTCGCCCATTCGGGCTCCCGTGCTCGGCGGACATTACAGCCCCGCCGCCAACTGTGCTACCGGAACGGCTGGCAGGCCGGTGACCGTCCTCGATGACCGGAATGATGATGTTGGTCCTGAGGACTTTCCATGGCACCTATGGGGGGCATGGAACCGGACTTTGGGTGGTGCTGGCGCACCAGTCCCGGTGGCGTTATGTGTGGTCCGTACTGGTCTGGTCCGATCGCGTGCTCAATGCCGCGAATCAGGTGCTCTGGTCGATCGTGTCCCCGATGTAGGACATCAGGTCCGCGAGCGTATCTCCCAGGAAGATCAGGGAGAGGATGGCTACGACCGCGATCAGCGCCAGGATCAGCGCGTACTCGGCTAGGCCCTGGCCTTCTTCCCCGTCAGCTGGTCGCAACTGCGCCAGCAGACGGCTCACTTCTGTCAACGTCAGGCTGCCCTCCGTTCGGATCTGTGGGGGCTGGGGTCATCGACCCCGACGCACGGAGCTCAGATCTCACGCTCCGGTCGTCGGCAGGCAAAGGAGACGTCCCGTCCAGGGCGGACTCGTGACGCGGTCCACAGCAGTGGCCGCGAGGGCCAGGAACGCAGGGTCGTCGGTAGGGATCCGGCGCGTCGCTGCGTTGCCCGGGCGGGCAAGATGAGGCGCTAGCTGCCTCCTACTCTCCGATGACCGACCAGATGAACCCCATGAAGATGAAGATGCCCGCGAACAGCCCGATGAGAGCTGGCACGCCGACGGTGTTCACCTCCAGGTTCATGCTCGCCAGGAACCCCATGGCCACGGCCCACGCGATGATGAGCACGAGGAAGAGGTACTTGGCGTTGACGGTCGTGATGGCCTCCACCCAGGCCGTGCGCCGTCGTTCCGGCACGAGCATGACGACAAGCAGGAACGCCACCATGACGGCACCCAGCAGCACGCCGCCGACGAAGCCGATGTAGGAGCTGGCCTCCAGCTCCGTACGGAAAGCGCCGTAGACCGCAGTGATGACCGCTCCCAGCAGGAGGAAGGCCGCCACGTAGCCGAGTGTTCGCAGGTTCGCCCAAGTCATGAGGACCGGAATCCTAGCAAAACAGCCAGCCGCGGGAAGAGCATTCCCGCGGATCCCTGCGACCTGGGCCCCGGAGGGCCATGCAGGAATGGATGCGCCAGACAGTACCTTCGGCTAGCCGCGATGGGAAGCGCCGGGCGTCGATTCGCGTTGACAACGTTGCCCCACGACACCGCTTGGCAGCACGAAACGGCCACACCCGGAAGGTGTAGCCGCTCGTCGCAGGCTTGGTTCGCGCGGCCTAGCTGATCAAGTCGGTGACGACGCGGAAACCCTCGTTGATGATGTCCTCGAACAGCTCGCTGATGGTGCTGCCCAGGAAGATCAACGAGGCGATCGCCACGATAGCGATGCCGGCGAGGATGAGTGCGTACTCCGCGAGACCCTGGCCCCGCTGGTCGTCCTCGACCCCGAGCCTGGATCCGACGGCGCGCAACGAGGTGGCGGGTCGCGAACGAGCGACCCTCGCGGCGGCCTTGGCCACCGCAGCTCGTAGCTTGTCCATCAGGGTTCTCCGATGGCGGACCAGCTGGTACAGCCGCCCAGAAGACTGCCCCGGACCCATTCGGATCCAGGTCTCGCGTGTGTCGCCACCGTGAGGATGATGAAGACGGTGACGCCGCCGCGAGCAGCGCAGCTGGTGTGGGGCGTGCTCGGGGGTCGCCCCTGCGGTCATGTCCGGCTGTTCCGAGATATTGGATGAAAGCGCCGTCCCACAACTCGGGCCAGCCCTGGCCACGCGGTTCAGCGAGGGCAACGTAGCGCTGCGGCCACAGGCGTCGATATGACCCCAAAGACCCACGGGGGTGGTGCGCGAACGCACCATCCCCCCTCGAGTGCGCTCGCACAGGTGCGCGCCCATCGCGGAGTACCATCTGGGCCACGCAGGAGGGACCGTGGCAAGCACGAACGAGAACAACGACTGGGTCAACCCGCGCGATCCCGCGCTTCAGCTGGGGCCTGATGGCACGCCGGCGCGCAGCCGCCGTGCGCCCTATTACGCCGACGTGCCCGATGAGCAATGGGACGACTGGCGCTGGCAGCTGTCCAACCGCGTCAATGACCTCGAGACCTTCGCGCAGATCCTCAGACTGACCGACAACGAGCGCGAGGGCCTGGGCGCGCCGGACAAGTTCCGCGTGGATATCACGCCCTACTTCATCAGCCTCATCGACCCGGTGGATCCCGACGACCCCATCCGCCGGCAGGTGATGCCGCTGGGTGACGAGCAGCAGGCCTTCACCGCGATGATGGAGGACTCGCTGCGCGAGGACCAGCACTCGCCGGTCCCGGGCCTGGTCCACCGCTATCCCGATCGCGTGCTGATGCTGGTCACGACGCAGTGCGCCGTGTACTGCCGCTACTGCACCCGCTCTCGCATCGTGGGTGACGCCGCGCAGAACTTCAACACGAAGGACTTCGAGGCTCAGCTGGAGTACCTGCGTCGCACGCCCCAGGTCCGCGATGTGCTGCTCAGCGGTGGCGATCCGCTGACGATGTCGCCCAAGCTGCTCGAACGCGTCCTGCGCGGGCTGCGTGAGATCCCGCACATCGAGATCATCCGCATGGGCACGCGCGTGCCCGTGTTCATGCCCCAGCGTATCGACGACGACCTCTGCGCGATGCTCGAGAAGTACCACCCGCTGTGGGTGAACCTCCACTTCAACCACCCCGTCGAGGTCACGCCGGAGGTCTCCCGCGCGGTCGACAAGCTCAGCCGCACGGGCATCCCCATCGGCAACCAGTCGGTGCTGCTGGCCGGTATCAACGATTGCGTGCACATCCAGCGCGACCTCGTGCACAAGCTGGTCGAGAACCGCATCCGGCCGTACTACCTCTATCAGTGCGATCTGGTGGCGGGTGCCGGTCACTTCCGCACGCCCGTGGGCAAGGGCCTGGAGATCATCGAGGGCCTGCGCGGGCACACATCCGGCTACGCGGTGCCGACCTACGTGGTCGACGCGCCCGGCGGCGGCGGCAAGATCCCGGTCATGCCCAACTACCTCATCAGCTACTCCGACCACAAGATCGTGCTGCGCAACTACGAGGGCTACATCACCACCTACGAGGAGCCCACCGAGTACAAGCCGCACGATCAGCGCGCCTGCGCCTACTGCCGCAACCAGCGCTCGGAGCCCGGGCAGAGTGGGGTCCACGGTCTGCTCCAGGGCGACGCCATGTGGATCGAGCCGGCTGGTCATACCGAGATCCACGCTCGCGGGAACACCGAGGCCCACCGATTGCAGTCGCCTGACAAGTGGGTGCCCTACGGCGTCGGCGCCATCGAGGGCCAGGCGGCGCCGGCACAGCCGAAGCTGGCCTCGGGTGAAGAGCCGGAGTACGGCCCGGGTGAGGAGCCGCGCCCGGCCGAGGGTGAGCCCACCGGCTCGGCCCACGGCGAGCTGCTCTAGCGGTGGGCTTCCTCAAGCGGCTCTTCGGGGGAGGTGACGGCGACGGTGGTGGATCCGCCGGGGGCCCAGCCGACGACTCGGAGTGGCGCCAGTCGGCCGAGGCCACCTTCGAGGCGCATGGCGACAAGCACCGCGTGTCGTTCTGGATGCGGCTCTACGACCCGAACTTCGAGACCATGCGTGAGCAGCAGAGGGTCTTCGCGCTCGAGAACACGCTCATGCGCGCGCTTGACCAGGCCGGCGCCGGCGAGCACGACACGAACTCGCTCGAGAAGGGCTACATGGCCATGCGCATGGTCGGCGAGGACGCCGATGCCATCGTCGAGGCCATCCTGCCGCTGTTGAGCGAAGCGCCCGAGGGCAGCTATCTGGCGGTGCGTCGGGGTCCGGCCGGGACCGGTGAGGACCGTATCGCGGTCGGCATCGGAGCTGACGAGGCCTGCGCCTCGCCCGCCCGCCCGCCAGCATGCGAACCCGAGAGACACCCGGCCTGCCCGATCCTGCGCTGCAGCCGCCGGTCGTGGCCGAGGCCGGCGACCCCTTTGCCGACCTGCGCGTGGTGCACCTGCTCGCCCGCCTGCCCCGCGCCGAGGCCATACGCGTGCGCGACATCGTCGACCAGCTCAATGGTGACTACCTCGACTGGTCCTTCTCACGCGAGGTGGTCGTGGCCACGATCGTGCAGCTCCA
>CAYZDQ010000273.1:0-4251 GCA_964476955.1 uncultured Anaerolineaceae bacterium | reverse complement strand
CGAGAACGGCGCCCAGGTCTCGCAGCCGCTCACGCAGCACGCCCGCGTCGACCGCGCGTGGGTCGGCGCCCGATGCCGCCGCCAAGGCCGCGGCGCTGCCGGCGGCCTGGCCCATGGACATCGTCTGCGCCATCGAGCGCACCGAGGCGTGGGCGTCGTGCGTCGCGCTGAAGCAGCGGCCGGCTACCAGCGTGTTGCTGCTGTCGCGGACCACCAGCGTGCGGTAGGGGATGCCCACGACCTCACCGTCGGGCAGGTACTGCCACTTGGTGTCGGCACCCGGATGGTGGTCCTCGATGGGTGCGCCGCAGAGGCCGATCTCATCGTCGAAGCGTCGCGCCCCCAGCACGTCGTCGCGAGTCAGGCGGTAGTCACCGTAGACCCGCCGGGTCTCGCGCACGCCGATCTGCGTCGATAGCGCGATCAGCGAGGCGTCCTCGTAGCCGGGCACCTTCTGGCGCAGGAAGCGGGCGTACTCGACCGCTTGCCGCCGGCCCCGCATCTCGGCCTCGCTGAGCAGCTCCGGATCGGTAGCGTTGATGACCTGGCCGCCTTCCTCCCGGAACGAGGGCAGGCGGGTCATGACCGTGGCGATCATGCCCTCGACGGGAGTGATGTGGTCAGAGCCCTCGCGTCGTGGCAGGTCGTACTCGCCCGAGTCGGCCGCTTCACCCATGAGCGCGTGCATCTCCGCGGTGGTGATCGACTTGCGCCTGGCGATGTCCACGTTGACCATGCGGAAGGTCGTGGTCAGCGTCTGGGCCGGATCCTCGGTGCCGGCGAGCTCATAGCCGAAGCCGGCGTGGTGGACCAGGTCGGCGTCGCCGCTGGCATCGACGAAGGCGCGGCCGGTCACCCGTGCGAGGCCGGCCTTAGTGGCCACCAGCAGCTCCTCCACGCGCCCGTCCCGGACGACGGCGTCCTGCAGGAACGCGTGCAGCAGCACGCGCACGCCGGCCTCGGTGGCGAGGCGTTCCCACACCAGCTTGAGGTGCTCGCTGTTGTAGGTGACGCCGGTGCCGGCGCCGTAGGTGTTGGGCCGCTCGAGCACGGGGCCCAGGGCCCGCAGGCCCTCCACGACCGCGTCGGGGATCCCGCCCGCGATCTTCAGCGAGCGGCTGCCAGGGGTGTAGAAGCCATAGAACGTGTCGAGCACGGCGGTGCTGATGCCACCGAGGAAGCCCTGCTTCTCGAGCAGCACGACCGAGGCGCCCGCGCGCGCCGCGGCGATGGCCGCCGACGAACCCGCAGTGCCCGAGCCGACGACGACCACATCGGCGTCGGCCAGCAGCGGTGGATCGACCGTCATCGACCCGGGCATCTCAGGCCTCGTCCCACGATTCGGGCACCGGGATGGCGCCGTTGCCGTCGTAGGCCAGCTGCACCCGGCGGAAGTACTCCTCGTAGACGTCCTCCAGCTGCTCGGCGCCGACGTCGTCGCCCACGAAGTGGGGGCTGGTGAGCACGGTCGGCACCACGCCTCGCTCGACCATCAGCTCCGCGGTGCGCGTCTTGAGCGCGTTGACCACGGCGATGGCGCCGATGGAGCTGACCGGGCCGATCTTGAAGGGCACGCCCTCGATCTCGGTGACGGCGTCGCCGGGCGGGCTGCAGTTGTCGATGGTGATGTCGGCGATCTCCGCCAGCTTCCGGCCGGACGGGTGCCGTGAGGGCGTGGCCTCGGTGTGCTGCAGCGAGGTCACTGCCACCACCTTCAGGCCCATGCTCCTCGCCAGCAGGGCCACTTCCACGACCGTGCCGTTGATGCCGGTCGAGCTGAAGATGAGGAAGCTGTCGCCGGGGTGGATCTTGAACTGCTGCAGGATGACGCGCGCGAAGCCAGGCACCTTCTCGAGGTACATCGCCTGGCGCAGGCCGTTGGGCCCGACCACGCCCACATGGTTGGAGAGCGCCAGCTCGGCGATGGGGTGGAAGCCGGGGTAGGAGCCGATACGCGGGAACATCTCCTCGGTGTTCATGCGCGAGTGGCCGGAGCCGAAGACGTGGACCAGGCGGTCCGCAGCGATGGTCTCGGCGAAGATGGCGCTGGCCGCGTCGATGGCCTCGGTCTGGGTCGTGGTCACCTGCTCGAGCACGTCCCGGGCGCTTGCCAGCCAGCGGTCGGATGCGGTCACTCAGGTCCTCCTGGTGGTGGTGCCGATGGGCACGCGCGGTGAGAGCCGGCGTATGGTGCCCTCGACGGCGGGGCGTGAGGCTCGTTCGGTGGTGGTCTCCACGGTCCGCTTGTAGATATAGCGGGAGCGATCGCCGCGCAGCAGCACATGGCCTAGCGCGACCACGACCCCGTTGGCGTCGGTGGTCAGACGCCGGGTCAGCAGTGCCGTGGTGTGTTGTGGCACGTCCAGCAGCTCACACTCGCGCGGCGTCAGGATCACCGGCTCGAGCGTCTCCTGGGCCTCGGCCACGGTCCGGCCGTAGTCCTGCTCCAGGACCTCATAGAGGGAGCGGCTCTCGAAGTCCACCTTCTCCAGCTTCGGGAAGAGCTCGGCGCGCAGGTGCGCGGTGTCGAGCACCATCGGCTCTCCATCGCCGATGCGCAGGCGTTCGATGAACACGACCTCGTCGCCCGGCAGGCAGGCCAGGTCCGCTGCCAGCTGTCGGCTGGCCTCGATGATCTCGACGTTGACCACACGCGTGGACATCTGCATGCCGTGCGCTTCCATGGCGTCGCGGATGGAGAAGACGCCTACGATCGGCAGCTGCACGCGGGGCTTGGTGACGAAGGTGCCGCGGCCCTGGTGGCGAGTGATGAGCCCGCGTTCCTCCAGCTCGCCGAGGGCCTGTCGGAGCGTGGCTCGGGAGACGCCGAAATCGCCGCAGAGCTGCCGTTCGGGAGGGAGCCGGTCGCCCTCCTGCCAACGGCCGGCGGAGATGCGTTCTTCCATCTGGCTGGCGATGCGGGAGTAGAGCGGTTCGTCCGGCACCTGGGGCCACCTCCTGTCTGGTCTCGACTCTAGCACGGATTGGCCTGATTGGTCCATACCAATCGACTCGTTCACGCTGCCGTATCATGCCTCCACGCTGCGGTGGCACGGTGCCGGTGAGCGGGATCAAAGGAGACTCTGAAGCACGGTGACCACTTCCGGCGTGGACCCCAACGAAGCCCGACGCGCACGCACGGCCGGCCTGGCCGCTGACCTGCGCGCCCGCATCCTGGTCAAGGATGGAGCTACGGGCACGCTGCTGCAGGGATTCGAGCTGACCGAGGCTGACTTCCGCGGCGGGCGCTTCGCCGACCACCACCGCGACCTGCGCGGTGCCAACGACATCCTCTGCCTGACCCAGCCGGACGTGGTGCGCCAGATGCACCGGACCTACCTCGAGGCCGGCGCGGACATCGTCAGCACCAACAGCTTCACCGCCAACTACCCGTCGTTGGCCGACTACGGGCTCGAGTCACTGGTGGCCGAGGTCAACCGCGAGTCGGCGCGGCTGGCGCGTGCGGCCTGCGATGAGGCGGAGGCCGCCGATGGCCAGATCCGCTACGTCCTGGGCTCGCTCGGCCCGACCAACCGCACGGCCTCGCTCTCGCCCGACGTCAACGACCCGGCCGCGCGCAACATCAGCTTCGAGGAGCTCGCTGACACCTACCTCGAGGCCGGCCGCGCGCTGGTCGAAGGTGGCGCCGACTGGCTGGCCATCGAGACCATCTTCGACACGCTCAACGTCAAGGCTGCGATCTTCGCGGTGGAGACGCTGTGGGAGGAGCTGGGCTACCGGCTGCCCCTGCTCATCAGCGGCACCATCACCGACGCCTCGGGCCGCACGCTCAACGGCCAGACCGTGGGCGCCTTCTGGAACACCGTCCGCCACGCGCGCCCGTTCGCGGTGGGCCTCAACTGTGCGCTCGGCGGGAAGCAGCTGCGGCCCTATGCCGAAGAGCTCAGCCGCATGGCCGACACGCACCTGTCGATCTACCCCAACGCCGGACTGCCCAACGCCTTCGGCGGCTACGACGAGACGCCCGAGGAGGCCTCGGAGGTGCTCGGCGGCATGGCGCGCGATGGTGCGGTCAACATCGTGGGGGGCTGCTGCGGCACGGGCCCCGACCACGTCCGGGCCAACAAGGCCGTGGTCGCAGGGCTGGTGCCACGCGAGATCCCGGAGGTGCCCCGGGTGACGCGCCTGGCCGGCCTCGACGCGCTCGACCTCGATGCGGACTCGCTCTTCGTCAACATCGGCGAGCGCACCAATGTCACCGGCTCGCGGAAGTTCGCCCGCCTCATCGCC
>CAYZDQ010000272.1:0-4254 GCA_964476955.1 uncultured Anaerolineaceae bacterium | reverse complement strand
TACGCCCAGTCTCGGGCCCTCCAGCAGTGGCCCCCGACCGTGGATGTTGGGCGGCTTGGCGCGCAGCATCTTGCCCGGTGTCTTGCGCTTTCGTCCGTTGCCCTTCCCGGCCGCCTTGGGCGGTGGTGAGCCTCCGAGCGCGCGATTGAGGCGGCGGCGCAGCCTGTCGCTGTGCGTCGACTCAGCCATACGCGATGACGAAGACGTCGTGGACGCCGACCTCGCCCGTGCTCGACGAGAACGCGACGGTGACTGCGGCTGCGATATCGGGGTTGGGGTCGAGCTCCACGACCCCAGCGTACGTGCTTCCGGGCTCGAGCGTCATCTCGAACGGATCAGCCGGCTCGCCGGCTTCACGTTCCAGGCTCGCGATCACGCGCGTGGGAGCGGAGGCCGTGACCACGAAGCCTGCCGCGTAGACTTGACGGGGGCCTTCGGTCGCGAGGGTGAAACGAGCCACGCCATCCTCCACGGTCGCGTCGGGCAGCGTCGCCACGAGGCGACCACGCGCCCGCTCCAGCAAGGGCTCGAGGTGCATCGAGCCGGAGAGCTCACCCACGCGGACCTCGTGCTCGTGGCCGTCGATGGCGCCCACGAAGCCGACACCCGACTGGTACAGGTTGGGGATGCGCAGAGCAGGCTCGCGACGCGGCGCCGGCTCTTCCATGACGGTGTTGGCGACCGCGAACTCGGTGAACAGGCCGAGGTCGTTGAAGCGTGGGAACTGCTCCAGCTCGAGCTGGCTACCGTAGCGGTAGGGGCTGGGCGCGAGGCTGCCGATACGCTCGATCATGGCCTGCGTACGCTCCGCGAAACGAACGGCGGCATCGTTGACGCCCAGGGCGGGCAGATCGAAGGGGATGGCGGGGCGGGCGATGCGTCCGGTAGCGGAGCCACGGAAGCGTTTGGCCTCGAACTCCTCGAACGAACGCGTGTAGTAGTGGTTGAGCTGGACGTACTCCCAGCACGGCTTGCCTACGGTCCGGCTGGGCACGGGGTCCCCGTCGGGATCACGCGCGTCGTCAGCCACGGTGGCGGTGTGGATGCCCACGGCCGAGACCGACCGCGGCTGCACGATGGTCTTCACCCGCGGTGGCTTCGACGGATCGCGCCCGAACACGTCCGCGACCTCGGTGAAGGCCTCGATGGTCAGCTGCTCGGGCGGCTCTCGGTGCCCGGAGAAGCCGAAGTCGACACGCGGCACCCGTACGTCCGCGGCATCGGGGAACCGCGCCAGCACCGCGGGGATGTCGTCGTCCACCAGCGGCACCACGAACTCGTCCACGTCGAAGAACGCGAGCCACTCGACCGACGGGCCATAGAACCGCAGGGCATGTGAGTAGGCGTCGATCTGGCCGCCTGGCAAGGGCCAGTGCACGAGCGTGACCAGGCCGTGGTTGACCCAGGGCTCGATGACCTCGTGCAGCTCATCGGTGCTGCCGTTGTCGTAGATGAAGAAGTGCTGCACCCCGAGGGCGTGGTGATACGCCAGCCACTCGCCGAGATACGGCGCTTCATCGCGGATGATGACGACGACGCCGAGCTGCAAGCCCGGCGCCGATAGCAGTGGTCCCGCTCCGATGACGTTCGGTGGTGTGGCGCGCTGCCGCTTGCGCGGCGACGGCGAAGGCGCCCCCGAGTCCCCTCGAAGGCGCTTCACCGCGTCACGTGAACGTTCCAGCATGGGTACCGCAGGCAGGCGCTGGTGCCCTGCCCGGCTAGACCTCCTTGAACTCGCCCTCGACAGCCTCGTCGTCGCTCTCGGCAGTATCGCCTGAGGCGTCGTCGCCTGCATCGTCGGCGGCGCTATCGTCGGCGGCACCCATGTCGGGAGCGGCCTCGGGGCCGGCGGACTGGTAGGCCTTGGTGGCGACCTCCTGCAGCACGGTCGTGAGCTCACCGGTGGCCGTCTCGACCGCGGTGTCATCCTCACCCTTGAGGGCCTCACGCACGGCCTCGATCTTGGACTCGACCGACGCCTTCTCCTCGGCGCTGACCTTGTCACCCAGCTCGTTGATGGTGCGCTCGGCCTGGAAGGCGAGGGCATCGGCCTGGTTGCGAGCCTCGATCGACTCGCGCTTGGCCTTGTCCTCGGCCGCGTGCTCCCGGGCTTCCTTGACCATGCGATCGACATCTTCGTTGGAGAGCATCGAGCTGGCGGTGATGCGCACCGACTGCTCGCGGTTGGTGGCCTTGTCCTTGGCCCTGACGTCGAGGATGCCGTTGGCATCGATGTCGAAGGTGACCTCGATCTGGGGCACGCCGCGGGGCGCCGGCGGGATGCCGTCGAGGATGAAGGTGCCCAGCGTCTTGTTGCCGGTGGCCATCTCACGCTCGCCCTGCAGCACGTGGATCTCCACCTGCGGCTGGCTGTCGCTGGCGGTCGAGAAGATCTGGCTCTTGGAGGTGGGGATGGTGGTGTTGCGGTCGATCAGCCGCGTCATCACGCCACCGAGCGTCTCGATACCCAGCGAGAGCGGGGTCACGTCGAGCAGCAGCACGTCCTTGACGTCGCCCGCGAGCACGCCGGCCTGGATGGCTGCGCCAACAGCCACGACCTCGTCGGGGTTGACCCCCTTGCCCAGCTCCTTACCGTCGAACATCTTCTTGACGGCCTCGACCACCGCCGGCATGCGGGTCTGGCCGCCGACGAGGATGACCTCATCGATGCCGGCAGGCGTGAGGTCGGCGTCCTTGAGCGCAGCCGCGACCGGCTTGGCCGTGGCCTCGACCAGGTCCGCTACCAGCTCCTCGAGCTGCGCTCGCGAGAGCGTGGTCACGAGGTGCTTGGGATTGCGGTCGGCGTCCACCGTGATGTACGGCAGGTTGATCTCGCTGGTGGTCGTCGTCGAGAGCTCGATCTTGGCCCGTTCCGCAGCCTCCTTGAGGCGCTGCAGGGCCTGCTGGTCCTTGGACAGGTCGATGCCCTGGTCCTTCTTGAACTCCTCGAGCAACCAGTCGATGACCTTCTGGTCGAAGTCGTCGCCGCCAAGGTGGGTGTCGCCGTTGGTGGCCTTCACCTCGAAGACACCGTCGCCCAACTCGAGGATGGAGATGTCGAAGGTGCCGCCGCCGAGGTCGTAGACCGCGATCATCTCGTCGGACTTCTTGTCCAGGCCGTAGGCCAGCGAGGAGGCGGTGGGCTCGTTGATGATGCGCTTGACGTCGAGTCCGGCGATGCGGCCGGCGTCCTTGGTGGCCTGGCGCTGGGTGTCGTCGAAGTAGGCCGGCACGGTGATCACGGCCTCGGTCACGGACTCGCCCAGGTAGGCCTCCGCGTCAGCCTTGAGCTTCTGCAGCGTCATGGCGCTGATCTCGGGCGGGCTGTAGGTCTTGCCGTCCGCGAGGGTCACCACGATGCCGTCGGAGGTGTCATCCTTCTCGACCTTGTAGGGCACGAGATCGATCGAGCGCTGGACCTCCGGGTCGTCCCAGCGGCGGCCGATGAAGCGCTTGATCGAGTAGACCGTGTTGGCGGGGTTGGTGATGGCCTGGCGCTTGGCGATCTGGCCCACGAGGCGCTCGCCCTGCTTGCTGAAGGCCACGACGCTCGGGACCGTACGGCCGCCCTCCGCTGACGGGATGACGGTGGGCTCACCGCCCTCCATCACGGCGGTGGCCGAGTTGGTGGTGCCGAGGTCGATGCCGATGATGCGTCCCATTCGGTGCTTCTCCTTGAGCCTGTTTCGTTATCAGTCCGGGTTTGTGTCTGGCTGTGGTTCGTTGCCGTTGGTGGTGTCTTCAGTCGTCGTTGCGGGCGACGGCCACGAGGGCCGGTCGCAGCACGCGTCCGCGGACCATGAAGCCGCGCTGGAGGACCTTGATGACGGTGCCGTCGGGCACGTCCTCGGTGTCCTCGTAGCTGATGGCCTGCTGTGTCTGCGGATCGAAGGGCTCCCCTTCTCCGGCCATGGCCTCGATGCCCTCGGCCTCCAGCAGCGCGCGCAGCTTGCGATCGATGGCGGTGATGCCTTCGACCCAGGGGCTGTCCTGCGCCTCCTCGGGGATGTGCTCCACCGCGAGGTCGAAGTCATCCGCGAGGTCGAGCACGCGGATGAGCAGCCGATCGCCGGCGATGCTGGCCGACTCCGCCCGCTGCTCCTCGCTGCGGCGCTTGAGGTTCTGGTAGTCGGCGCGGGCTCGCTGCCAGCCGGACTCGGCCTCCTCGGCACGCTGCTCGGCGCGTTCGAGCAGGGCGGTCAGGTCATCGACCTCCGCGCTCGCCGGGACGTCCTCGGTGTCGAGGGCAGCGAT
>CAYZDQ010000271.1:0-4258 GCA_964476955.1 uncultured Anaerolineaceae bacterium | reverse complement strand
GGTAGTCGCCCTCGCGGACGAAGCAGATCTCCTGGCTCTCGGGCTTGTCCGCGGTGATGAGCCGGTGGCGTCGGGCGACCTCGCGCGCCTCCGGCTTGGTCAGCTCACCGAGCGGGAACCGAGTGTGGGCCAGCTGGTCCTGGTCCAGCCCGTAGAGGAAGTAGGTCTGGTCCTTGTCCTGGTCCCGGCCCGCGAGGAGGCGGAAGCGAACCCGGCCGTCCGGGTCAGCCACGCGCTCGATCCGCGCGTAGTGGCCGGTGGCGACGGCATCGCAGTCGTAGAGGTGCCTCGCGCGTCCCAGCAGCGCTCCGAACTTCACCAGCGAGTTGCACTCCACGCAGGGACTGGGCGTGCGCCCATCGAGGTAGGCCGCGAAGAACGGCTCCATCACGCCGGCCGCGAACTCGCGCTCGAGGTTGAGCACGTAGAAGGGGATGCCCAGCTGGCCGGCCACGCGACGAGCGTCCTCGGCGGCATCGAGCGAGCAGCACGAGCGGTTGCTGGCGCTGTAGGTGTCGGCCGCATCGTGCAGTCGCATCCACACGCCCACGACCTCGTGCCCCTGCTCCACGAGCAAGGCCGCGGCGGCCGAGGAATCGACGCCGCCGGACATGGCTGCGAGTACGCGCTGTCCGCTCATCGATCCGGCTCCCCCGTCCTGTCCAGCCGGCCGGCGCCCTCACGCAGACGTTCGATGATCGGTGGCAGCGCGTAGATGAGGGCGTCGATGTCCTCGTCGCTGGTAGTGCGGCCGTTGGAGAGCCGGAGCGAGCCACGAGCCTCGGCCGGAGGGAAGCCCATGGCGCTGAGCACGTGTGACGGCTCCGTGGAGCCGCTGGTGCAGGCCGAGCCGGTGGAGCAGGCGATGCCCTCCAGGTCCAACCCGATGACGATGTCGTCGCCGGTCGCGTCCCGCACGATGAGCGAGAGCGAGTTGGGCAGGCGCTCGTGGGGATGGCCGGTGAGCTCGACCCCATCGAGGCGCAGCAGGGTCTCGCGGACCCGGTCGCGTTGGGCCGCCACCCGCGGTACGACCACCGCCCGTTCCTGGTGGGCAAGGCTGAAGGCGGCCGCCATGCCCACGGCCCCGGCCACGTTCTCCGTGCCTGCCCGGCGATAGCGTTCCTGCGATCCCCCGTGGACCTGCGGCAGGATGGCCGTGCCGCGTCGGATCCATAGCGCGCCCACGCCCTTGGGGCCCTCCACCTTGTGGGCCGCGAAGGAGACGAGGTCGGCGTCCAGTGCCTCCACGTCGATGGACAGCCACGCGGCGGCCTGCACCGCGTCGAGGTGGACGCGAGCGTTCGAGCCGGCGCGCACACGCTCGATCAGCTCCGCCACGGGCTGGACCGTGCCGACCTCGTTGTTGGCCAGCTGCAGGCTCACCAGCACCGTCTTGTCGGTGAGGGCAGCGGTGAGGTCGTCGGGATCGACGCGGCCATAGCGGTCGACCGGCAGCTTACGGACCTCGAAGCCGTACTTCTCCAGCAGCAGGCACGACTCGAGCACGGCCTTGTGCTCGATGGCGGTGGTGATGATGCGATGCCCTTCCGCCTTGCCGGCCCAGGCCGCGCCCTTGACCGCGAGGTTGATGGCCTCGGTCCCACCACCGGTGAAGACGAGCGAACGCGGCTCTGCGCCGACCGTGTCGGCCATGCGCTCATGGGCTCCGTCGAGGGCGGCCCGTGCCTGCCGGCCGGGGGCGTGCGGTGATGAGGGGTTGGCCTGTTCGCCCGTGAGGTGCGGCAGCATCTGCTCCAGCACCTCAGGACGCAGCGGGGCGGAGGCTGCGTGGTCGAGGTAGATGGTCACAGGCCGATGATACGGCGCGGGCTCACGAGGGCCTTCAGCGGACCTCTGCCGTCTCCCGCTCCTTGGCCCGTCGACGATCATCCTCACGACCGCGTTCGCGTCGGCGATCGTGGACCGAGAGGAGTCGCTTGCGCAGCCGGATGGACTCGGGCGTGACCTCCACCAGCTCGTCGGCAGCGATGAACTCGATGGCGGATTCGAGCGTCATCGGTGGCGGCGGGGTCAGGCGCAGCGCGTCATCGTGGGAGTGCGTGCGGATGTTGGTGAGCTTCTTCTCCTTGGTCGGGTTCACGTCCATGTCGCCCGGTCGGGAGTTCTCGCCCACGATCATGCCCTCGTACACCGACACGCCCGAGCCCACGAACAGCGTGGCCCGATCCTGCAGGTTGAAGAGACCGTAGCCGTTCGAGGTACCCGCGCGGTCGGCCACGAGCACACCGCTGGTGCGGTGCTCGACCTCGCCGGCCCATGGTCCGTAGCCCTCGCCGATCTGGTGCAACAGACCGGTGCCACGCGTCTCGGTCAGGAACTGTCCGCGGTAGCCGACCAGTCCGCGCGTGGGCATCACCGCCTCCAGGCGGGTGCGGCCATCCGCGTCGGTGGTCATCTGCTCGATCCGTGCGCGCCGGGCCGCGAGCGAAGCCGTGACCGTCCCGATGTGCTCTGGTGGGATGTCGATGCTGACCCGCTCGTAGGGCTCGTGGATCTCGTCGTCGACCTGGTGCAGCAGCACCTCTGGCCGCGAGACCTGCAGCTCGAAGCCCTCGCGGCGCATCTGCTCGATGAGCACGGCCAGCTGCAGCTCGCCCCGGCCGCGAAGCTCGAAGGTCTCGGCCGAGCCGGTGGGGCGGAACTCGATGCTGACGTTGCCCAGCACCTCGCGCTCCAACCGCGCGCGGATCTGGCGCGAGGTCAGGTACTTGCCCTCACGCCCGGACATGGGCGAAGTGTTGACGCCGAAGGTCATGCGCAGCGTGGGCTCGTCGACGCTGAGCCGCGGCAGCGGCCGGGGATCGGCTGGGTCGGTGATGGTGTCGCCGATGGTGATCTCAGGCAGGCCCGCCACGGCCACGATGTCGCCGGGGCCGGCTTCGGCGATCTCGACCAATTCGATGCCCTGGGCGTGTGTCAGCGAGCTGACCGTGCCCTCGAGGCGTACCACGCGGCCTGGCTCGACTGCGCCCTCTGGAGTCTCAGCCTCTTCGCGCAGGACGCTGATGCGCTGGCCCATGCGCACGTGCCCGTTGCGTACGCGACCGATGGCCATGCGGCCGACATAGTCGTTGGCGGAGAGGTTGGTGACCAGCAGCTGCAGCGGGTAGTCGGGCGTGTACGTCGGGGGCGGCGTGTGCTTGACGAGCAGGTCGAGCAGCGGCCGCAGGTCCTTGCCCGGGGCATCCATGTCGAGCGTCGCCGTGCCCGTGCGGGCATTGGTGTAGACGATGGGGAACTCGATCTGGTGCTCGTCTGCGCCGAGGTCCATGAACAGCTCATAGATCTCGTCCAGCACGACCTCGGGGCGAGCGTCGCCACGGTCGATCTTGTTGATGGCCACGATGACCGGCAGTCGTCGCTCCATGGCCTTGGCCAGCACGTAGCGGGTCTGCGGCAGCGGGCCCTCTGCGGCGTCCACCAGCAGCAACACCGAATCGACCATCAGCAGGCTGCGCTCGACCTCGCCGCCGAAGTCGGCGTGACCGGGCGTGTCCACGATGTTCAGGCGCACGCCGCGGTAGTCGATGCCGGTCTGCTTGGCCAGGATGGTGATTCCGCGCTCACGCTCGAGGTCCATCGAATCCATCACGCGCTCCGCCACGACCTGGTCCACGCGGAAAACGCCCGACTGGCGCAGCATCGCGTCGACGAGGGTGGTCTTGCCGTGGTCGACGTGGGCCACGATGGCCACGTCGCGCAGATCGCTGCGCACGGCTTCGGAAGGCAGGGTGGTCGAAGGGGTCGTCGTCATGGGGACCCAGATTGTCGCACGCACTCGGGATTCACCCGTATGCTGAAGCGGTGAGAGTCCGCGAACCCGTCGCCCGCCCCCTCGACATCGTGGCCGTGGAGCTGCTGCTCTCGGCGACGCAGGCGTTCCTCGTGGGCGTGCTGCTGTACCTCGCTGCGGGCTTCTGGGAAGACCAGGGCGTTGGCCTGGGCTCTGCTGCCGCCGTGCTCGTGCTCATGGCCCTGACCATCGGCGGATCATGGCTCTACTGGCTGCTCGGCGGCGTGGGCTGGCCCATGGCCGCTGCCAACGGAGCCGCCGGGCTCTTCCTCGGAGCCACGCTCCTGCTGACCTGGTTCGGCGAGGCCTTCCGTGTCGGCGGCGCGCCCCTGCTGCTGGCCGTGGCCGCCGCCATCTTTGGCGTGGCCGCCGGTGTCTTCCTCGATTCCCCTCGCCGCTGGCGCTGGGATCAGCGTGAGCGATTGCGCCCCGGCACCTCGG
>CAYZDQ010000270.1:2143-4291 GCA_964476955.1 uncultured Anaerolineaceae bacterium | reverse complement strand
ATCGATGATGCCGTCGATGTACTGCTGCTCTTCCTTCTCCGGGTTGGTGTCATCGAAGCGCAGGTGGAAGCGACCGCCGAACTCCTGGGCGATGCTGTGGTTGAGGTTGATGGACTTGGCATGGCCGATGTGGAGGTGGCCGTTGGGTTCCGGCGGGAAGCGGGTGACGATGGTCTCGTGGCGGCCGGTCTCCACGTCCGCAGCCACGATGTCGCGGATGAAGTCGGAGGGGCGCTCGGGGGTCTCGGAGCTGGTCGGGTCGGTCACAGGGCGTATCCAGGGTGTGGTTGTGCTGGTTCCCCAACGGTACTCGCTGGGGAACCGGCGCGTTCGGCACGCACCCGTCGCTAGCCGCCGTGCACGATCCTCAGCTCGAAGTCTTCCGGCAGCTCGGCGCGGATAGCGGCGTTGAAGGCCTCGAAGTCGGCGCCTGAGGGGGCACTGATCTCGATGGTTTCGGTCAGCCGCTCGGCCTCAGCCACGTGGGTCACGGGAACCTCGACGCTGCGGGCGATGACCATGTCCGCGCGCAAACAGTAGAGGTGGTAGACCAGCACGATCGAAGCCACGACCAGCACGGCCAGGGCCCACGAGGAGTCGTCGACGAGCTCGGTGTCCAGGAGCAGGCGCGTGCCCTGGTAGATGACGAAGGCCAGCGCGGCCATGAGCGCCACCACCGCAAGTCCGCTGACAAGGAAGAGGTAGGCCCGCCGAGCGGTGGCGGTCGCCGCTGCCGCAAGGTCCCGAACACGATCGCGCTGCGACAGGGTCCAGGCCGGGGCCCACAGGGCCAGGCCTACCAGCGCTCCAGCCAGGGCCGACGTGCTCACGTCGGTGACCTCATCGCTCGAGAAGAGCGTTTCCTGCCCACTCGCGCCGAGCGCGTCGAGCAATGCCTGCAGCTCCCAGGTCAGACCGATCGACAGGGCTGCCAGACCTACGAAGGCCACGACCAGGCGGCCCGTCCGCTGCGTGGCATGAGCACGCTCGGGACCGTCGAGCGCCAGCGCTTCGCTGGTGACTCGGCGTAGGTGCCACCACCAGGCGACGAGGTAGGGAACTGCCAGCAACAGCGGTCCGCCGACCTCCTCGATGAGGCGCGAGCCGTCGGTCGGTCGCCAGGTCCCGGCCAGCTCGGCGAAGACCGTCCGCAGTCCCATCGCGACCAATAGCAGCGAGGCCGTGGCGGTAGCCAGCACCACCGCCAGGAAGTAGCCGCTGCGCGTGTGCGAAGCTCGGTGCGCCTCACCCATCGGCGGAGCGGCCCGGAGCAGGCGTGAAGCGAAGAGCCAGTGGACGGCCCAGGCAGCCGCGGCCACCAGCGTCAGTGCCAGGGCCCAACCGATCTCCTCCTGCCACCAGCTGCTGCGCTCCCACGCCGGCCGCAGATCGAGAAGTGCGCGACCGACGACGGTCAGGACGTTGCCGGCGCCGATACAGGCCATGAGCACGGTGACGAACAGTGCACCGTAGAGGTATCCGCGGGTGAGCCAGTCACCGGCCGTGCGCTCGGGCGCCGCCACCAGGTCGTGCCGACGCGCCCAGGCATGCACGGCCCAGGCACCCCCGACCACGACCGCCCCGGCCGCAGAGGCGGCCAGACCCCAGGCGCGGTCGCCGGTGAGCACCGTCCGCATGAGGGTCTCGGACAGCTCGATCAGGCGCACGCCCGCGACGGCACCGGTCACCATCAGCACGAGGAAGAAGTAGGTCGCGCGTGAGGCGCTCGCCCGCTCGTCCGCCACAGCCGGAGCCGGTCCCTGGAGCAAGCGGCGGACCAGCGCGAGATGGACGCCGAACACGGGCACCGAGACGATGACCAGCGCCAGGGCCCAGCTGAGCTCACCGCGCATGTCGTCACTGACGAAGTCACGTGAGGCGAACAGGTCGCCCACTCGGTCGAACGCGATACGAACCACGTCGCTGAGTCCCACCAGCATCACCGCGAGAGCGATGCCCAGGACGGTGTAGAGGTAGATGCGCTTCAGGGTCAGCATCGGTCGTGCCTCCTTCACCAGGCGTAGAAGCCCACGAGAGGTGTATCGATACGCCACTCGTCGTCGAGCTGGATGAGCGTAAGGCGCATGGATTGGGTCTCACGCTGAGGACCGAACAGACCGTCCCAGGTCCGCTCCACGCCCAACGTGA
>CAYZDQ010000270.1:0-2133 GCA_964476955.1 uncultured Anaerolineaceae bacterium | reverse complement strand
ACGTGAGCACGACCCGGTCATCGAACTCGCGATGCTCCTCTACCCACACACGTGTGGGTACCTCCTCGTCCCACGAGATCGCATTGCGGAACTCGAACCGCTCCACGCGACCCTGCGCCCGGGGCGTGAGCATCTCCCAGGCGGCATCGGCGTCACCGGCCTCCCAGGCCGTGGCATACACCTGCACGGCGGCTTCGGGCGAGTCGGGCTCGTAGACGGTGTCCTCCCGCGTGCTCGTGAGCACCACGGCGAGAACGGCGATGGCGATGAGGGCAGCGACAGCAACCGCGCCGATGAGCCAGGTTCGGCGGCCGATGCCCTGTTGGTCGGTGGCTCCGGCGTTCTGTTCCATGCCTGCAGCCTCGACCTAAGGCCGGTCCCTGCCATTGGGTAGCGACTTGCTCCCCGACTCAGATGCGACCTTGAGGCAGCCCCCCTGGACTCGCCTCAGGCGCTGCCCAGCCGGCAGACGGCGGCGTAATAGAGCGGTACGTCGAAGCAGATGTGGACGATGATCGGCAACCACAGCGAACCCGTGCGGCGCACGATGAGGCCGGCGATGAGGCCGGCAGCCATGATCGCCAGCACCACCGGCAGCATCGGGCCGGTGAAGTCGGAACCGGTGTGTGCGAGGCTGAACACGACCGCTTGCCCCACGAGCCCGACGAGTGGGCCGGCCGCACGCGAGAGCCAGTGCATCAGCGCGCCGCGATAGGCCAGCTCCTCCATCGTGCCGTTGGCCACGGCCAGCGTCAGCGCCGGCACGATCACGAGTGGCTGCGAGAGGTCGAGATCGATCTGCCCGAAGAAGGGCTCGGCCAGGATCGCACCGAGATAGAGGCTGGGGATGGGGATAAGGACGATCGCGGCGACACCGAGCACGACCTCGATCCGCGATGGCCGACGCAGGCCCATCTCCTGCACGGTCGTCTGTAGCACCCGAGCCAGCAGCACGATGCCGCCGATGACGAACACGGCCTGGGCCACGCGCATCCAGGCCATCGGAGATAGCGGATCGGCGCACTCGAAGGGACCCACGAGCAAGCGGTCGGCCACGAGCCCGCCGAAAGCGAAGAGGAGCGCCACAGGCAGACCGGCGGCGGCGGCCCAACCCCAGGCTGAGCCACGGGGCGCAGCTATGACCGCGAGCCCCAGCACCACCGCCACGGGCACGCGCAGCTCGGGCACCAGGGCCGCGGCTCCGAGCGTCGCGACCAGGACGAGGCCGAGGACCGGTCGCGGTTCGACCGTCGGGGCGTGGCCGGGCCGGGTGCCCTCCCCCGCCAGCGCCATCGGACCTAGCCCTGCCCGTGGAAACGCTGGACCTCGACCACCTCGGCGCGGAAGTACTCCCAGGGATCATCGGGCACGTCGTACGTCGCCACCACCGATGCGGGCGCCCGCACCCCATCGAGGTCTCGGTGATCGGCGAGGTCGTAGCGCCAGGGCGCGTCTTCGAAGCCGTCCGGCACGTCGATCGGGCGAGCCGGGCTCGAAGCCCGGACCACGTCGCCGAGCTCGTCGATGTCGAAGCGCACGGTGACCTCGCGACCGGGCGCATCGGAACGTAGCTCGAAGGCATCAGCCCCGGCCTCGACCCAACCGATGGCCGGATCGGCCAGCGCCAGATCCGGGAACCACACGAGCTCGGCGAGGTTGCGCACCAGCTGCATGGCCAGCACCTCGGGACCGCTGCGCTGCCCCATCGACTTGAAGCCCCACAGCTTGGCGCCGCCCCAGCCGGCGCCGTCGGCGTGGCCGTCGGTGGCGATGACCCAGACGCCCAGCATGATGCGCAGGCGGGCCCTCCACTCGAACGCCAGCGGCGCGGCACGATAGGTGGCCTCGGAGTGGAAGGCGAGCCAACGCCCGTCCGACTCGAGGCTGCCGCGCTGGGCCATGGCCACGTGGGTAGGGGTGCGGGCAGCGCGCGGCAGGGCGCGATCGATCCAGCGCTGGGCTGCCGGGGGCAGGTCGTTGCGGTCGGGCATCGTCAGTCCATCCTCTCGAAGTCGCGCGCAGCGATGGTAGCGGTCGGTGGCCACGTCTGGCGCAGCATCCGGTCGGTGTACTCGCGAGAGCGGCTAGGTGTACTTCCCACACACGTTGTGAACACGCCCTGACGTAGACGAG
>CAYZDQ010000269.1:0-4302 GCA_964476955.1 uncultured Anaerolineaceae bacterium | reverse complement strand
CAGCGAGGTCGCGTCCTCGGTAGTGGGGACGTCAAGGGTCTTGAGGCCGTTGCCCGGTGATGACCAGCACGGTCTCCTCGTGGCGCCCGATGCGGCCCTCGTCGACCGCGCGCCGCAGGGCGGCGAGGGTCACGCCACCAGCGGTCTCGGTGAGGATGCCCTCGGTCTCGGCGAGGAGACGGATGCTGTCGATGGTGTCCGTGTCGGGCACGCCCAGGATGGCGGCGCCGCTGTCACGCGCCTGGCGGATGGCGTAGCCGCCGTCTGCAGGCGAGCCGATCGAGAGCGAGCGCACGATCGTGTCCGGCCTCTCCACCGGGCGCACGATGTCCGAGCCGTCCTCGAAGGCAGCTGCGATGGGGCCACAACCTGTGGCCTGGCCGCCGAAGAAGCGCACGGGCGCCTCGTCGAGCAGGCCGACCTCGACGAGGTCATCGAAGCCGCGGTTGAGCTTGGTGTACATCGAGCCCGAGGCCAGCGGTGCGACGAGTGCGTCCGGAGCCCGCCAGCCCAGCTGCTGGGCGATCTCGTAGGCGATGGTCTTGGAGCCCTCGGCATAGAACGGGCGCAGGTTGACGTTGAGCACGGCCCAGCCCTCGAGCTCGTCGGCCAGCTCCAGACACAGGCGGTTGACGTCGTCATAGGGTCCGTCGACACGCACGACCGTGGCACCGAGGGCGCGCGCCTGGGCGATCTTGGCCGGCTCGAGATCAGCCGGGATGAAGACGACCGCACGGAGGCCGTGGGCCGCAGCGGCAGCGGCTACGGCCGCCGAGAGGTTGCCGGTCGAGGCGCAGGCGAGCGTGTGGTGGCCCCAGCTCTTGGCTCTCGCGGCAGCCACGGCCACGGGCCGGTCCTTGAACGAGAGCGTGGGGTTGCGTGAGTCGTCCTTGACCCACAGCTTGTCCAGGCCGATGCGGGCGGCCAGCCGCGGGGCCTCCACCAGCGGCGAGTCTCCCACACGCAGGCCGGTGGTCGGCAGCTCTGTCACCGGCAGCAGCTCGGCGTAGCGCCAGACCGTGGCTTCCCGGGCGTCGAGGGTCTCGCGGCTAAGGCGCTGGCGAAGGCCGGCCAGGTCGTAGACCGGCTCGAGCGGGCCGAAGCAACGGGTACAGACGAAGACGGGACCGTCGGCGGCGTCCGTGCCGCAGGCGCGGCAACGCAGGCCGGTGTAGCCGGGGGTGAAGCCGGTATCGGTGCCAGTGGCGGTCGTGGTGCCCCCGATGGGGGCCGGTTCGGTGTCGGTGGAGTCGTACTGCGGGCGGACTGCGATCTGCGTCATCAGGTGGATCCTCTCGATCGGTGAGCGGCCGTCTCGGCCAGGAGTGCTCAGGAATCACGAAGGCCGCGACCTTCGCTTCGTTGGTCGCGGCCCCGGGGATCCGGTCTGATGTCGAGCGCTGCGTCGTTTCGGGCGCGCCCGGCCTCAGACCCCGACCGATCCCGGCGGGGCCTCGGGCATCGCCATGCGATCACCGTGCGGCTTCATCGCCACGGAAGATAGCAGGGTCTTGGCAGAAATGGCAACCCCTGCGCTCATGTATGCAGGAAACCTTGATCTAGTCACTTCTACCACGCTGCAACATGCATAGTGATGCGCTCGTACTGTATACTCACGCATGATGCAAACCACGAGCCGACCGATGTCCTCGCGTGCCCTCAAGCGCGAACGGCAACGCATCCTGCGCGAGCTGGTGTCGTCGCAAGCGGTGGCCAGCCAGCACGAGCTTGTGGACCTGCTGGCCGCGGAAGGGTTCGAGGTGACCCAGGCGACGGTCAGCCGGGACATCACCGAGCTGGGCCTGGTGAAGGTCGCCTACGATGGGAAGCACATCTACGCCTGGCCCGGCGACCTGACCGCACTGCCCTCGGACGATCGAGACGAGCGCCTGCGCCGCGTGCTCACCGAGTACCCCATCCACATCGGCCGCTCCGGTCTGACGCTGCTGCTGGTCTCGGAGGCGGGCGTAGCCAACGCCATCGGCCAGGCCATCGACGAATCGACGTTCGACGAACAGGAAGGCACACTCGCGGGCGACAACACCATCCTCGTCCTCTTCGCGGATGAGGCACGACTGCAAGCCTGGCTGGAGCGGTTCGAGACACTACGCGCGGCCGTGATCACGAGAGGGAACATGCGATGACCGTGCTCGGCGACGAGCCCGAGGGCAATACCACCGGGGAGCCCTTGAAGATCCTCGTGGTCGACGACGAGCCGGCCATGGTCGGTGCGCTCGGAGCGTTGCTGGGCCAAGCTGGTCACCGCATCATCGCGGCCTACGATGGCGAAGAGGCCCTGCGTCGGTTCCGTGACGATGAGCCGGACCTGGTGTTGCTGGACCTGGCCATGCCGGGCATGGATGGGGCCACGGTCTGCCGGCGCATCCGCGACGTCAGTGACACACCCATCATCGTGGTCTCCGGTGAGCGCGACAACACAGCCACCGTGGAGCTACTGGACCTCGGCGCCGACGACTACGTACGCAAGCCGTTCCGCGCGGACGAGCTGCTGGCCCGGGTCCGCGCGGTCTCCCGTCGCGCCTCCGGCAGTCGTGGTGATCGGGGCAAGGGCGACCCCTCGGGCTACGAGCTCGACCGTCGTCGCCACGAGATCCGCTGGCAGGGCACGCCACTGCCCACCACCGTCACCGAGTTCCGCCTGCTGCAGGCGATGGTGGAACGCCTGGGTGAGGTCGTGCCCCACGAGGAGCTGCTCGCCGCCGGTTGGCCGGACGTGCCCGATCCCGATCCGCTCTGGCTGAAGCCCCACCTGGCACGCCTGCGCGAGAAGCTGGTCAACGCCGGTGCGCCGGTGCCGGTAGCCGTGCGCGGCGTGGGCTACCGCCTCGACGCCTAGGGTCCCTCCCCCGCTACCTCGCGGGGAAGAAGCCGAGGTTCCTGACACCCGGCCGCAACCCAACGTGCACCGCCGAGCCACCACTTTCCGACTCCGCTGTCGCTGACTTCCGTCTCCAGCCTTCCTACGGTCATGGGTAAGAAGCGGCGGGCCCGTGCTGTCCGGCGTGTCGAGAGGGGCTTACCCATCGCAGGAGGGATGAAAATCCGATGATCAACACTGGCGATACCGCCTGGATCCTGATGTCCACGGCATTAGTGATGCTGATGCTGCCTGGCCTGGCGTTGTTCTACGGCGGTCTTGTGCGCGCCAACAACGTCCTCTCCACCATCATGCACAGCTTCTTCGGACTGGCCATCGTGACGGTGGTCTGGGTCGTGGTCGGCTTCAGCCTCGCCTTCGGTGAGTCGGTCGGCGACGTGGGCATCGTGGGCGGCCTCGAGTACGCCTTCTTCCAGGGTGTGGGCATGGAGCCGGCCGAAGGCAGCACCATCCCGTTCGTGCTCTTCGCCACCTTCCAGATGATGTTCGCGGCCATCACGCCGGCGCTCATCAGTGGTGCCTTCGCCGAGCGCAAACGCTTCGCCGCATTCGTCGTCTTCACGGTCGCCTGGTCGCTGCTCATCTACTCCCCGCTGGCCCACATGGTCTGGGGTGGCGGCCTGCTCTCGACTCTCGGCGCGAACGGCGCGCTTGACTTCGCCGGCGGCACCGTCGTCCACATCGCCTCGGGCGTCTCCGCTCTCGTCGTCGCCCTCGTCATGGGCCGCCGCATGCGTGGCCACCATGTCGAGCCGCATGACGTGCCCATGACCGTCCTCGGCGCCGGCCTGCTCTGGTTCGGCTGGTTCGGCTTCAACGCCGGCTCCGCCCTCGGCGCCAACGGCCTGGCCGCACAGGCACTCATGGTCACGACCGTCTCAGCCGCCGCTGGCGTGCTCACCTGGGTCGGCGCCTCGTACCTCGCCAACCGCAAGGTCACCGTCGTGGGCGCGGCCGCCGGCGCCGTCGCCGGCCTCGTGGCCATCACCCCGGCCGCTGGCTTCGTCACCGTCGGTGGCGCGCTCGCCCTCGGCCTGGTCGCCGGTGCGGTCTGCTTCGGCGTCACGCTCCTGCGCGAGCGCCTCTCGATCGACGACTCCCTCGACGTCTTCGCCGTCCACGGTGTCGGCGGCATGTGGGGCGCGATCGGCACCGGCATCTTCGCGGTCGCCGCTATCGGTGGCGTCTCCGGCCTGATCGAAGGCAACGGCGAGCAGCTGGTCATCCAGATCGCAGCCACGGCCTTCACCGTCGTCTTCGCCGGTGTCGGGACCTTCGCCATCATCAAGGTCATCGACCTCGCCATCGGTCTGCGCGTGTCGGAAGCAGAGGAGGAAGCCGGTCTGGACGTGGCTGTCCACGGTGAGACCGCCTACGTCCCGTGGGCCGGCACCGCCGATGGC
>CAYZDQ010000268.1:3791-4324 GCA_964476955.1 uncultured Anaerolineaceae bacterium | reverse complement strand
CGTACTGCAGCTGCGCTGGGAGGAGCTGCGGGGTCGGGGCCCGACCGCGACCATCGAGCGGGGCTCCGGCGAGACCTGAGCGGCGCATGCCCAAACGAGCCGTCCGGGTTAGGCTGGACCGCGTGAGCGCCCCATGTCGTCGTGATCCGGGGCCGACCCTGGAGACCCCCTACTCGTGAGTGCCGACGCGCCGCAGTCCGGCCGGCTGAATATCACCATCGTCGCTGCCAATCCCTTCGAGTTCGACTCGCGCTTCCTGCGCTCGGCGACCTCACTGGCGGCAGATGGCCACCGGCTGCGCATCCTCGGCTGGTCAGGACCCGGTCTGCCGGCGGAAGAGGAGCTTGCGCCTGGGGTGCAGCTCACCCGCCTGGACATCGATCGGCGCATCAGCAACGCCCTCAAGCCACTGCCGGAGCGCGTACGTCGAGGGATCTGCCGGCTCATCAGGCTCGACTTCGACGCGCAGGTGCTGCCGCCCGACGCGGTGATGGCCGACAAGGACTTCCTGACCTCCTATGTCGAAGAGAACC
>CAYZDQ010000268.1:0-3781 GCA_964476955.1 uncultured Anaerolineaceae bacterium | reverse complement strand
GCCGCCCGACGCGCCCCGCCGATTCGATCGGGTCCTGCACCTGTTCCGGCGCACGCTGGAGATGATCGCCAACGCTCGCCGCGCCGGTCCCTGGGCCGATGCCGTGGTGGAGGCCGCGCCGGAGACGGAGGTCTTCCACGCGCAGTCGCTCATCGTGCTGCCGGTCGTACGGGAGGCTGCGCGCCGGCTGGAAGGCCGCTTCGTCTACGACGTGGCCGACTATCACACCGAGGCCGCGCGCCTGGCTCGCATGCCCTGGCTCGTGCGTGAGGTGGTCCGCCGCCGCGAGCGCGACTGGGCCCGCGACGGTTCGGCCTTCCTCGCGGTCAGTGACCCCGTGGCCGACCTCGTCGTTCGCCGCTGGGGCGTGCCCCGCCCGACCATCCTCTGGAACTGCCCTCCGGCCTGGCGCCCCGATGAGCCCGGCGCCGTCGAGTCGGACAAGATCCGTGAGGCTACCGGCATCGAGCCCGAGCGGCCGGTCGTGCTCTACCAGGGCGGCTTCTCCGTCGACCGCGGTGTGGAGGAGCTGGTGGCGGCCGCGACCGAACCGCGCCTGATGGAGCTCGGCGCCGCGGTCGTGTTCATGGGCTACGGCCGGCTCGAGACATTCATCGCCGAGGCCGTGGCCGCGCATCCCGGACGGATCTACCTGCTGCCCGCCGTGCGCCCCGACGACCTCATGCCCTGGACCGCCAGCACTGACGTCTCGTTCGTGGGCCAGCCGCCGCGCACACTGAACCAGAAGATGAACCTGCCCAACAAGCTCTTCGAATCGATCATGGCCGGCGTGCCCGTCGTGGTCAGCAAGGGCAACGAGCAGTGCCGACTCACCTCTGACGAGGAGATCGGGACCTGTGTGGACATCGACGACCCGGCTGCCATCGCAGCCGCCTGCGCCGAGCTGCTGACCGCTTCGCCGGAGGACCGGCGCACGCTGCGCGACCACTGTCGTGAGGTGGCGCTGGGCAAGTACACCTGGGACCACACCGCCGTGGGCCTCGTCGAGCTCTACCGCAAGCTGGCTCGAGAGATCGACCCACCCCCGGGCCGTTCGATCCGCGAGGGCGCATCTCCGCGGGGAGGTGACTCGGTATGACCCGCTGGCTCGCCCGCATCCTGGCCGTGGCCGTCATCACTGTGCTCGCCGTCGGCTCCGGCATCAGCGCCGCACAGGCTGCCGAGGGCGACTACTCGCTGGTCCCGTCATCCAAGCTCACCGACCGGCCCTTCCGCGGCATCACCCTGATCACCGTGGGTGATCGAGTCGTGTGCACCGGCTTCATCATCGGCCCGCGCAAGGTCGTGACCGCAGCCCACTGCCTCGTGCGCAACGCGGGCGAAGGAGACTACCGCTTGAAGCCGGTCTGCCGGATCGACTGCGCGTCTATCGCGGCTACAGCCGCCGGTTCGGAGGCTCGCCCTACCGTTCGTGTCCGATCGCCAAGGCCTGGGCCCACTCGCAGTTCGTCAAGGGTGGCAAGAACGATCAGCGTTTCGGCAGCCGGGTGCACGACTTCGCGGTCCTCACCACACCCAAGGGCTGCACCTTCCCGACCAGCGCGGTCATGCGCATGTGGGCCACCGACAGGGGCGACGGCAATCTCCGCCCGGGAAGGCTCATCCGCACTGCCGGGTACCCGGCGGACCCGCGCTTCAGCGGCATGAACGGGCTCAACCTGTGGCGCACCGAGGGTCGGGTCAAGGCGGTCGATGCCGATTCCCGACACCTCTTCTTCACTGGCTTCATCTCCAGCGGCATGAGCGGTGGTCCGGTGTGGCGCACGTACAAGAGCGACTCACCCTGTGGCCGCCCGCAATGCGTCGTGGGCATCGTCACCGAGTGCGCCATCAACGGCAAGGGTCTGTGCAAGAAGGGCCTGAGCGAGCGCGTGGCCGTGCGTATCACGCCCCACGTGAAGCAGCTCATCAAGCAGAAGTAGCGGCCCGGCCGTTCGCCGTCCATGGGCGGCAAACGACGACTGGCAGCAGAATCGCCTCATCGAGCGTGGCACTTGGGTGCTCGCTCTGAGTCGGAACCCATGATCGACAAGCGACAGATGGTCGCCGGCATGCTGACTGCCGCCCTCTTCACCACAGCCCTGCCCGGGTTCGCGTTGGCCCAAGACGAGGCGGAACCGGAGTCCGAGGCTGATGTCGTCTTCGCGGCCGAAGGCCTGGAGTGGCTGCTCCAAGGCTACGTCGCCGACGGTATCTGGAACGAGGTTCCCACGCCGGTCGAGGTCTCGCTGCTCCTGCAGGACGGGATCGCCAGTGGCAGCGCCGGCTGCAACGACTACACCGGCAGCTACGAGATCACCGAGGACACCCTGGTCTTCGGCGAGGACTTCGCGGTCACGAAGATGTTCCGTGAAGGCCCCGGGGGCGAGATCGAGCAGAGCTACCTCGCCGCACTGCCGACGGTCGCGGGTTGGTCGGTCGACGGCTACCAGCTGCGCCTCAGCGATGTCGAGGGTGTGGACGTGCTCCAGTACGAGGAGGCCGTCGTGGAGCTCCGCGGCTCCGACCTCGCGCAGCTCAACGGGACACTCACGGCAACCGTCTTGGTGGCCAGGACACCCGCATCGCTGCGACCGAGGCGGACATCGCCGCGCTCGAGGAGCTGGTCAGCGCCCACTTCGAGAACTACCCGGTCCCCGAGCCCTACTAGTGTCACGCGTCATTAGTTCGTTGACGGGTATGTGATGATGGGCGCATGCACGCATCCGCCTTCACCATCAGCGACGAGGAACGCCTGACCCTGGCGTCATGGACACGCTCGAGCACAGTGCCCGCGGGCCATGCCGAGCGGGCGGCGATCGTGCTCGCGGTGGCCGACGGCTCGGGTACCTCGGAGACCGCCCGGAGGCTGGGGATCTCGCGTCCGACGGTCATCAAGTGGCGTGACCGCTTCGCCACGCGGGGCATCGCGGGGCTCGACGACGAGCCGCGGTCGGGCCGACCCAAGGTCGTCGATGACGCAGCCATCATCGCCGCCACCCTCGACGCGCCACCCGAGCGGCTCGGGGTGACCCACTGGTCGACGCGGCTCCTGGCCCATGAGATCGGGGTCGGCGACGCCACGGTGGCCCGGGCCTGGCGCCGCTACCACGTCCAGCCTTGGCGGCAGGGGACGTTCAAGTTCTCCACCGACCCGGAGCTCGAGGCCAAGGTCCGCGACGTGGTCGGGCTGTACCTCGAGCCGCCGAAGAAGGCGATCGTGCTGTGCGTCGACGAGAAGAGCCAGGTCCAGGCTCTCGACCGGACCCAGCCGATGCTCCCGCTACGACCGGGCCAGGTCGAGCGCCACACGCATGACTACAAGCGCAACGGCATCACGAACCTGTTCGCCGCGCTCGAGGTGGCCACGGGCAAGGTCACCGACCGCTGCTACGACCGGCATGGCCAGGCCGAGTTCCTCGACTTCCTCAAGCGCGTGGCGAAGGCCTACCCCAGACGGGAGCTGCACGTGATCCTCGACAACTACCACACCCACAAGCACGGTGACATCGACCGATGGCTCGCGAAGCATCCCCGGGTGACGCTCCACTTCACCCCGACCTCGGGCTCGTGGCTCAACCTCGTCGAGGTGTTCTTCGGCATCATCAGCCGTCAGGCGATCCGCCGCGGTTCGTTCGCCAGCGTCCCCGAGCTCGTGGCCGCCATCCGGACCTTCATCGACGGCTGGAACGAGCGCTGCCACCCGTTCACCTGGACGAAGACCGCGGACCAGATCCTGCCTCGCACGACCCGTCAACCAAGTTCAGACGCGGGACACTAG
>CAYZDQ010000267.1:0-4328 GCA_964476955.1 uncultured Anaerolineaceae bacterium | reverse complement strand
GTTTTCACCAAGATCATCCAGCCCAACTACGGCATGGCCGGCGTCAGCATCCTCGTGCTCGCGGCACTGCCCTACGCCTTCGCCACAGCCGGTCAGTCGATGGCCATCATCGCCGGCGGTATCGACCTCTCGATGGCCGCCATGATGACCTTGCTGGGCGTCACCGCGGCAGCCCTAATGGACAGCCAGGGCGAGGCGTTCGGCATCGTCGCCGTCGCGGCCGTCCTGCTCATGGGCCTCGGCGTGGGCGCGGTCAACGGCCTCTCGGTGGTCATCACACGCGTACCTGACATCGTGGTCACGCTGGCCTTCTTCTTCATCTGGGAAGGCGCCGCGCTGATGGTCATGGAAGCGCCCGGCGGCGGCGCCGCGATCTGGCTCAAGGAGCTCATCATCGGCAATGTCGGGGCCGACTTCGTACCGACCGAGATCAGCCGCTTCCTGCCCAAGGCACTGTTCCTGCTCGTCTTCATGCTCGGGATCGTGTGGATCCCACTACGCCGGTCCAGGCTCGGACTGTCGCTGTATGCCATCGGCTCTGACAAGCGAGCGGCCCATCGCAGCGGCGTGGCCGTCGACCGCACCAAGGTCGCGTCCTATGCGCTGGCCGGGCTCTTCGCAGCAATGGGCGGTCTCGCTCTGACCATGAACACCGGTATCGGCAACCCGGTCCAGGGGCCCTACCTCATGGCCAGCGTGGCCGCGGCCGTGCTCGGCGGCGTCGCTCTCTCGGGCGGCCGAGGCGGACTCGTAGGCCCCATCGTCGCGGTCTTCATCCTGCGCCTCGCGAGACAGGACCTGACGTTGATGTCAATCGACCCCAATGTGGCCCAGGTGGTGGAAGGCCTGATCATGGTGATCGTCGTGCTCGTCGGAGCCACGGTCGCGATGCGAGGACGCCGCTCATGACCACCGCGACCACGCCCATGGACAACTCCGGCCAGGGGGCCGTCGCCGGCTTCCGCAACCTCCTGCGCGACTACCCCATCATCCCGCTGCTGTTCATCCTGACCGTGCTCATCGCGGCCCTGGAGATCCTGCAGCCGGGCATCGTCATCCGCGAGAACGGCCTCTTCGGCCTCAACGACCGCTGGATCAGCAATACCGTCAAGTTCGCGGTGCCGCTGGCCATCCTGGCCGCAGCCCAGACCATGACCATGCTCACCGGCGGCATCGACCTCTCGGTCGGCGTGGTGGCCACCATGACCTCGTTCGTGATGGCCACCCAGGTCGCCTCCGGCCTGGATCCCGTCTTCGCCATCCCGCTCGCGCTCGGCTGTGCCGCCCTGGCCGGCCTGGCCAGCGGCATCGGCGTCGCGCTCTTCCGGGTGCACCCGTTGATCATGACCCTGGCCGTGGGCCTGGTGGTAGAGGGGCTCCTGCTCGTCTACCAGCGCGGGATGCTGGGCGTCAGCGCCCAGATCCCGGAGGTCATCACCTGGCTCGGCACCGGCAAGTCCTTCGGCATCATCCCCAACTCGCTGCTGGTCTTCGTGCCGCTGGCGCTGATCATCGGCTTCACGCTCAAGCGCACCGGCTTCGGCCGCAACCTCTACGCCATCGGCGACAACGAGGGTGCCGCCCGACTCGCCGGCGTGCGCGTGTGGCAGGTGCTCATCGTGCTGTACGTCATCTCGGCCGTGCTGGCCGGCATCGGCGGCCTCGTCTACGTCGGTCTCATCAAGGCCACCACGCTGTCGCTGGCAGTCCCGCTGATGCTGCCCTCGGTGGCCGCGGCGGTCATCGGTGGCACGTCGATCTTCGGCGGTCGCGGTGGCTACTCGGGCACCATCGTGGGCGCGCTCATCCTGCAGGTGCTCGCGTCGATGCTCACTGTGCTGCGCATCGACGAGGGCACGCGCCGGATCATCTACGGCCTCATCATCCTGGGCGTCACGGCGCTCTACGTGCGCATCACCCAGGAGCGCCAGGGCTAGAGCCATGAGCAGCGCCCCCCGCTATATCGGCCTCGACCTCGGTGGCACCAACATCAAGTGGGCTGTCGTCGAGCGCTCCGGGCCCGACGGCTGGCTCACGCTCGATCGCGGCCAGGTGCCCACCGATGACTCCCGCGGGGAGGAAAGCGTGGTGCCCCAGCTGGCCGCGCTCGCGACCGAGGTCCGCGACGGGGTCGACGATGGTCCGGTCGTGACCTGTGGCGTAGCGGTGCCCGGCCTATACGTCCCCGATACCGGCGTGGTCGTGTTCCTGACCAACGTTCCGGGCGACTGGTCGGCCACGCCCACCGGCGCACCGGTCGAGGCCGCGACCGGCCTGCCCACGGCGCTCATCAACGACGCCCGCGCCTTCGGGCTCGCGGAGCTGCGCTTCGGCGCCGGGCGGGACGTGGAGTCGTTCATCGGCTTCACCCTGGGCACCGGCGTCGGCGGCTGCTTCGCCATCGGCAACGAGGTCATCCAGGGCTATCGCGGACGGGCCGGCGAGCTGGGCCACCAGACCATCGATCCCGACGGGCCCTGGTGCGGCTGTGGCAACCGTGGCTGCGTGGAGGCCTACTGCCGCGCGGACCAGGTCGCGGTCGTCTGCGGCACGAAGGACCCGCGCGAGGCCATCGAGAAGGCTCGTGCCGGGGACCAGCGCGCCATCGATGGGCTGGCGGAGATCGGCCGCTACCTGGGCATCGGCATCAGCAACGCGGTCACCGTCATCACGCCCGACCTGGTCATCCTCGGCGGTGGCTGGTCCAGCGCCGGCGACCTGCTCATCGAGCCCATCAAGGCGGAGATGCAACGACGTGTGCTCATCGGGTCGGGAGACCACACCGAGGTGGTGCTGGCCGAGCTCGGGACCTGGGCGGGGGCCGTCGGTGCCGCCGTACACGGTGCCGAGCAGGCTGCGCGCAGCGGACGCGTCTCGCCGTGGGCGGAGGACGTGGAGGCGCGCGCGTGAGCATGGACTACGCGCCCCGCTATCGCGAGATCGAAGCCGCCCTGCGCGCCCGCATCGCGCACCTGCGACCCGGACAGCGCCTGCCCTCGGACGCGGATCTCTGCGCCGAGTTCGGGGTCAGCCGCATGACCGCCCGCCACGCCATGGCCCAGCTGGCCGACGAGGGGCTGGTCCGCCGCGACCCGGGCCGTGGCACCTTCGTGGCCGAGCCGCCCACGCACCGCCGGGCCAACTCGCTGATGACGTTCAGCCACGAGATGCGACGCCAGGGGCGAACGCCCAGCTCGCGCATCGTGGTACGCCACGTCCGTATGCCCACCGATGCCGAGCGCGCCGCGCTGCGGGTCAGCCACGGCAGCGAGGTCGTGGAGCTGCGGCGCGTACGCCTGGCCGACGATGAGCCGGTGGCGGTCGAGACGGCCGTGCTCACCGCGCGCTGCGTCACGCCGGTGATGGAGGCCGACCTCGAGCGTGGGTCCATGCACGAAGCGCTCATCAACGACGGGGTCCGGCCCACGCGGGGCAAGTCCTCCATCGGCGCGGAAGCAGCCAGCGCCGACGACGCCGTCCTGCTCGGCGTCCGGCCCGGTGATCCCCTGCTCGTCGAACGACGACTCATCTACGACCAGCGTGGCCGGCCCATCGAGCGCACCGAATCGCGCTATGCGGCCGATCGCTACGGACTCGACGTCGGTTTCCTGGTGGAGGACAGTGGCGCGCTCACGATCTCCGCCGAGACCGACCCATTCACGACACCGATCCCGCCCGGATCGAGGGGGTAGACGACTTGACACCACGAGAACGCGTCCTCGCGGCACTGGACCACCGCGAGGCGGACCGCGTGCCGCGCGACTTCGCCGGTACGCGCTACTCCAGCATCCATGCGGAGGCCTACAAGCGCCTGCGACCGGCGCTGGGCCTACCCGAGGCGGAGATCCGCATCGTCGATACGACGCAGGGGCTGGCCGGGGTGCATGACGACATCCTCGAGCGACTGGGGGCGGACATCGGGCTCATCAGTGGCGGCGCCCCCCACGGCTTCAGCAAGCAGGTCACGGACGACGGGGAGTACGAACGCTTCCTCGACGAGTTCGGTGTGCTGCGCGCACGGCCACAGGGCGGGCTCTACTACGAGTCCACTACCTCACCGCTGTCGGGCAGCATCACCGTCGCTGACATCGAGGCCTACCCCTGGCCCGATCCGGTCGACCCGGGCCGCTTCGAGGGCATGAGGGAGCGGGCGGACCACATCCACGACGTCGACGGCCGAGCCACCTTCGTGGGCTCGCTCTGCGCGGGCGTGACCGAGATGCACTTCCGCCTGCGCGGCTACGAGGACGGGTATATGGACATGGCCCTGAACCCGGACCTGGCGCGCGCCCTGATGCGCAGGATCACCGACCTCAAGCTGGCCTACT
>CAYZDQ010000266.1:0-4362 GCA_964476955.1 uncultured Anaerolineaceae bacterium | reverse complement strand
ACGGCCGCCTGGAAGGGGTCCTCGACGTGGCCGAGACGTCCATCGACGAGATCGTGACGCTCATGGTCGGCCGCAAGATCGAGGAGATGTTCCCGGTCCGCGACGTGGAGGTCGGAGACCCGCGCCTGGAGGCCGAGGGACTCACGCTGCACGGCGCGTTCAGCGATGTGAGCTTCTCCGTCCACCGTGGCGAGGTTGTCGGCTTCACCGGCCTGCTCGGCTCCGGCACGCACGAGCTGGCTCAGACCGTCTACGGCCTGCGGCGCCCTGATGCCGGGTCGATACGACTCGACGGCAAGCCTCTCGGGAACCTCACCGCCTCCCGGGCAGCCAGCCATGGCTTCGGGATGGTGCCCAAGGACCGACGCACCGACGGCGTGGTCCTGAGCATGTCCGTGGCCGACAACGTGAACCTCTCGAGCCTGGACGAGGCCGCCAGGGCGGGGCTCATCCAGTCCGGCCGGTACCGTGAGCGGGCGGTCAGGATGGTCGATGCGCTGAGTATCAAGACGCCCAGCCCTGGGACAGCCGTACGCTATCTCAGCGGGGGCAATCAGCAGAAGACCGTCATCGCCAGGTGGCTGGCCACCGACACGCAGGTCTTCGTGCTCGAGGAGCCGGGCCTGGGCGTCGACATCGGCGCCAAGTTCGAGATCTACACGCTCATCAACCGCATGGCTGCGGAGGGATCGGCCGTCTTCATCATCAGCACCGACATCCCGGAGCTGCTCGGCGTCTGCGACCGCGTGATGGTCATGTACCGCGGCAAGGTCGCCAAGGAGCTGGTTTCCACCGAGACCACACCCGACACGGTGCTTTTCTGGTCGACGGGCGGCGGCGCCAGTGGGGATGACGCCAACGGCGAGACGAGGCCATGACCCCGCGAAACGCCGGCAGTCTCGCGGGTGACCAGTTCTGGTCTCGTGCCCTGGACGTCCTGCTGCGCTACGGCGGCCTCGTGGTCATCGTCGTCGTGTTCGCCTACTTCACGCTACGGTCGCCGGTCTTCCTGACGGCCGACAACATCGTCGCCATCCTCACGCAGTCGGCGGTCCTCGCCGTGGCCGCCTTCGGCGCGGCGACAGTGATGATCGGGGGCGGCACCCACATCATCAAGGGTGGCATCGATCTCTCGGTCGGGGCACAGCTCGGTCTCACCACGGCCGTCTACGCGCTCATGCTCACCAACGGCTGGGATCCCATCATCGCCATCGCGGTGGGCATGGCCGTGGCGCTCTTCCTGGGCCTGCTCAACGGGCTGGCCGTGGCCGTCATCGGCATCATCCCGCTGCTCGCGACGCTGGCTATGTGGCGGGTGGTCGAGGGCGTCGAGATGCTCATCACCAGCAACCTCAACGTGCCGGTGTCGTCGGACTTCATCTCCTGGATCGCCGACGGCGAAATCCTCTTCCTGCCGGTGCCCGTGGTCATCCTGCTCCTGTCGTTCGTGGGCTACTACCTGCTCGCGGAGCGCACGCCCCTGGGCTACCAGATCCGCGCCACCGGTGGCAACGCCGATGCCGCCATCCAGGCGGGTATCAACGTGCGGCGCTACACCATCCTCACCTACGTACTGGCCAGCCTGGCCGTGGCCATCGCCGCCATCATCATCATCGGGCGCGTGTCAGGAAGCGTGCGCGGCATCGGCCCGCTCATGCTGCTCGACATCCTCCTGGCGGCCTACGTCAGCGCCATGTTCTCCAGACGCTGGGTCATCAACATCCCGGGGGTGCTGGTCGGTGCCGTGTTCGTGGGCGCGCTGACCAACGGATTCACCCTCACCAACATCCCGACCTACTGGGTGCTGGCCGTCAAGGGCGGCCTCATCCTGCTGGTCGTGGCCGCTACCTCACTGCAGCGTCAGCGGGAGGCCAGCCGATGACCGCCGGCACCGATACCCGCACATCCTCGGCCACCTCGACCGCCATGCGCGCGCTCGACTTCCTGCGGCGCTACGCGGTGTGGACCGCGTTCCTGCTCGTCATCATCTTCTTCGCGGTCTTCGCCGAGCGTTTCGCGACATTCAACAACGCGCTCAACATCCTCAGCCAGGGCGTGATCCTGACCTTCCTGGCGCTGGCCCTCACGCTCGTCATCACGGCCGGCGGTATCGACCTCTCCGTGGGCGTCTCGTTCGACTTCGCAGCCTTGGCCGGAGTCAGCCTGCTGGTGGCGGATGTGCCCTGGCCGCTGGCCATCGGCGGTGCTCTGGCCTTCGGCACGGCGGTCGGTGTGGTCAACGCCGGCATCATCGTGAAGGTGGGCATCAGCCCCTTCCTGGCCACGTTGGCGATGCTCTTCATCGGCGAATCCGTGCAGCGCATCTACACCACCGGGGGCGAACCCATCTACGTGGCGGTGATGGAGCCCGCCTATCGCTACATCGGCGGCGGCAAGATCGCCACGGGCGTGCCCTTCTCGCTGCTGCTGGCCCTGGTGCTGGTGATCGTCATGTACATCCTCATCGAACGCAGCGTGCACGGTCGGCGCTGGCGCGCCCTCGGCGCCCAGCTGGAAGCTGCGCGCACGGCGGGCATCCGCATCCAGCGCTACGCCGCGGCCAGCTACATCTTCGCCGCGCTCATCTGCTCCACGGCCGGCGTCATCCTCTCGTCCTCGCTCAGCTCGTATGTGCCCGTCTCGGGCGTGGCCTACCTGCTCGACGCCATCGGTGCCACCTTCATCGGCACGGCCATCGACGAGGAGGGTCGGCCCAACGTCTTGGGTACCATCCTGGGTGTGCTCTTCCTGGGCGTCCTCGCCAACGGCCTTAACCTCATCGGTGTGAGCTTCTACTGGCAGGCCGTGGCTAAGGGTGTCCTCATCTTCGGAGCCTTGGCGCTGGGCACGCTCAACCGACGCCGGCACGCCTGAGATGGCCACTGAGCCCCGCTCCCCCCGGAGCTCACGGCTGCTGCACGAGGCAGGTCGAGCGCTGCGCCGGCCACAGGTCGCGGTCATCGTCACGCTCCTGCTTGCGGGAGCCCTCCTGCGGCCGGTCGTGGGCATGGCCCCGGAGCCCATCGCGGTGGCGCCGCAGTACGCGCGGCCGGCGGTGACCGTCTACCACCTGCTCCCGGAACCCGGGTACCTGGTGCCGGTGGCCCACCGAGTCGCCGATGGGCAACGGTCCCCGGAGACCGCGGTCAGGGCACTGCTGGCCGGACCTCAAGCCGGACCCGACCTGGCGCCCACCTTCGCGCCCGGGGCGGCCCTTACGCGCCTGAGGTATGTAGGCGATGAGGCCTCCGTCGAGCTCGCCGCCGGCGCGCTCGAAGGTGTGGACGCGGCGGGGGCCATCGACGCTCTCGTGCTCACGCTCACCGAGTTCCCCGAGATCGCCAGCGTGTCCGTCTTGGTCGACGGTGTGTCCCTCGACGCCGAGGGCAGGCCTGCCGACGAGCCCGTCTCCCTGGCCCGGCCGGCGCCGAACCCTGAGACGCCCAAGGCGGCCGAAGGCGGGACCGAGCTCTACTTCGTTTATCCCGGGGTGGACCAATACCTCGTGCCGGTGACCCGGACCACGCCACTCGACGAGCGCGAGCCCGGCTCTGCCATGGACGCCTTCCTGGCGGGGCCGCTGGCGGGTAGCTCCCTCGAGCCGGTGCTGCCCGCCGACGTGGGCATCCATAGCACCCGCGTCGAGGACGGCCTGGCCACGGTCGACTTCGATGCCCACCTGGTCTACGCCTACCGGCTCTCCAAGGCCAATGCCATGTTCGTGCGGCGCGCGGTCATGGCCACGCTCACGGGCTTGCCGGGCATCGATGCCGGTCTCATCGAGATCGACGGTTCACGCCTGCTGCTGTACACCTGCGTCAACGTCACCCAGGAGTTCCCCCAGGCGCGTCCTTGGGCCATCAACGACGAGTTCTACCTGACCTCGCTGGACCGGGATCTGGCCGCGTGACCGCCGCGACGGGGGCGTCGGCCGGGGACCGGACGGCGTCCGAGGACGTCGCCTACCTCGACAACGCCGCGACCACGTGGCCCAAGCCGCCGGTCATGGTCGAGGCCATGTCGCACTACCTCGAGGCAGTCGGCGGCAGTCCCGGCCGTGGTGGCCACCGTCGTGCCGTGGATGCGGGCCGCATCGTCTTCGACGCCCGCGAGGCACTGGCCGACCTCCTGGGGGCGCCCGACCTGGAGCGGGTCATCCTGCTCAAGAACGCAACCGAGGCCCTGAACCTGGCCCTGCTGGGGACGCTACACCCCGGCGATCGCGTCGTCGTCAGCTCGCTGGAGCACAACTCGGTGATGCGGCCCCTGCGCTATCTCGAAGTCGCCGGTGACATCGAGGTCCACGTGGTCGGGTGCGATCCGCAGGGTTCACTCGAGCCCGATGATGTGGCGGCGGCGCTG
>CAYZDQ010000265.1:257-4388 GCA_964476955.1 uncultured Anaerolineaceae bacterium | reverse complement strand
CCGCCGAGGATGCCCACCGCGAAGGCGATGGAGAACTCGTACATGTTGCCCCAGGGCCCGCGCTCGACCACGACCGCCCGGGCCAGCAGCGAGCCGGCTAGGGCCAGGAAGCTGGCCCAGGTCAGACCGTGCGCGAGGGCGCCGATGGTGGCCGCGCCCGGCAGTGGTGCCGGGTCGGAGTCGACCGGCGGAGCCAACCCATGGGACCCGGCGGCGGCCAGCTGCGGTGTTGCGGTGCTGATCGCGGCGGTGGCCCGCCGACCGACCGCCAGAAGCGTGGTGTAGGCCACGCCCAGCACGAAGGCGAAGAGCAGGAGCAGCGCTCCCACGACGAAGAGGTACTGGGAAAGGGTGGCCATGGCTCAGTCGCTACCGGGGCAGGCCGTCGCTCGTCGGCTGAGCGGGATCAGGCCACCGCGGCGCCGCCCTCGGGCGGGCCGTCGGAGGAGAGCACTACCGCGGACGCGGACTTGGCGCCGAGCGTGAATCTCGTGCCACAGGCGGTGCAGGTGTCGATGTGCGCGTCGCGCACCGTGCCATCGACCGGACAGGTCACGTTCAGCGACTCGCCATCGACCGAGCAGATGCGTGCTCGAGCCGGGTACACCAGCGCGTGGCTCTCGCAATAGGGCTCGTTGGCCGGGTAGACGGGCTGGCCGCCGGCATCGAGCGTGGCTGTCACCGGCTGCAGCTCGACGTGGCGCACGGCCCCGCGGCGGCGCTTGATGAGGTACCAGCCCCACATGAGCACGAGGATCGTGAGGATGGGACCGACGATGGTGCCCATGACCACGTACGGCAATAGCGCGATGAGCTCGCCCCAGGTGGGCACGAGCACAGTCGTCAGCCATTCGAGGAACGAGGTCCACGGGTCCGGTGCCATGCCGAGATATTAGCGCTGGCGTGAGCGTTTCGCGCTGCGCTTGGGATTGCCCTTCTTCCTGGTGGCGCCTCGCCCCGGCTCCCACGAGGGTCGCTCCTCCTCGGTCGGATCGGCCGGATCGAAGTGGCGCTTGGGGGGCGGCTTGCCCTGTCCGATGCCGACGGGCTTGCCGGCGCCTGTGCCCTTGGCCGAGGACCGGTCCGCTCTGGGCCCGGCGACCTCGCGCATGAGCCAGTCGACCGAGCGCGTCAGTCCGCCGGCTCGAGTCACCCGCGCCTGCAGGCCGCGGTCGCGCGTGACCACGGCGGTGTGGCTGCGACCGGCGTAGGGCTGCGCCTTGAGCAGGTCGATGAGCAGGTCGTCGGCGCTGCGGCGACCCGAGTGGTGGAACTCGATGCCGCGCGTGGCCCGGCTGCGGCTGGTCTCACCGGGCGCCGGGTGCCCATCGAGCGCGACCACGATGCGCAGGTGCTGTGGCCGCCAGCCCGACAGCCTCGGCAACAGCCAGGCCACGCCGCCCTCGTCACGGGTGCCCCGCACATCGTGGAGCAGGTTGTCGCCGTCGATGAGCAGCAGATCCATCTCGGCGACGCCCCCGCGTCCGCTCATCGCGTGCTCACCTGCTGCGGCCCCATCCGGCGGCTACCATCGGGTCATGCTCCTTCTTGTCGATCTTGACGGTGTCGTCTACCGGGGAACGGAGAGGATCCCCGGCATGCCCGAGCTGCTGACACAGCGCGCGGCGGCTGGCGACATCATCGTCTATGTCACCAACAACTCGCGCTGGCATCGCACCGAGTACCAGGCACGCCTCGAGGGCATGGGTGCCCCGGCACCGCTCGAGCACATCCTCACCTCCGCCCGCGGCACGGCGCTGGCCCTGGCCGCGATGGCGGAGCCGCCGCGCCTGACCATGGTCTTCGGCGGCGAGGGCCTGACACGTGAGCTGAACGACGTCGGTCTGGCCACGGTCGAGTGCTCGTACGAAGGCTACGCCCGAGAGCCGGACGCCATCGTCTGCGGGGTCGACTTCGACCTCTCCTTCGAGAGACTGTCCGCCGCCTCCATGGCCGTGCGCGACGGTGCCTTCTTCGCGGCCACCAACCGTGACCCCATCTTCCCCATGCCTGACGGGCTCAAGGCCGGTGCGGGCTCGATGATCATGGCCATCATCACGGCCGGTGGTCGTGAGCCCGACCTGGTCATCGGCAAGCCCGAGCCCGGGCTCATGCGCGAGGCGGCGGCCGTCGCCGGCGTCCCCGTCGAGGAGGCCGTGGTCATCGGCGACGGCCTGGTGACGGACATCGCCGCCGCGGTCGCCGTGGGTGCGCGTAGCGTGCTCGTGCTGACGGGTGTGAGCACCGCCGAGCAGGCACGGGCGCTGCCGGACGGCCAGGGCCCGACGGTCATCGCGGACGGCCCCGAAGATCTCGGCGCGGTGCTCGACGAGCTGGCTGCGACGGCCGTCGTCTAGGCCGGCCACGTTGGCGCGGGGTGCGCCGCGCACCAGGCCTCGAAACCCTGCTGCAGCTCCGCTCGCAGCACCTCGTCGTGCTGGAGGAACGCCGCTGCATAGGCCTGCCGCATGGCCCGCACGACCTCGGCGGGGGTGACGCCGAGGCGCTCCACCGCCCGCTGGAGCTCGCGCACGAGCGTCAGATCGGAGACCGTGCGGTCGTCGGTGTTGATGGTCACGGGCACACCGGCGCGGATGAGCCGGGGCAGGGGAGCGTCGTGGCCTGCCGTCCCGATCCCCGCCTGGAGGTTGCTGGTAGGGCAGATATCGAGGGTCATGCCTCGCTCGACCAGCTCGGCCGCGAGCGCGGGGTCGTCGGCCGCGGGCGCACCGTGGGCGATGCGCCAGGGATCGAGCTCGATGGCGCGCCAGACCTGCTCGGCTCCGCCCCATTCGCCGGCATGGCAGCTGATCCCGAGCCCACCCTCCCGGGCGATGCCCACCGCCTCGTCGAAGACGAGCGGATCGGGCGCGGCCCGCTCTACCCCGGCGATGTCGAAGCCCGTGAGCCCACCGCCCAGGAACTCGAGAGAGACCCGGGCGACCTCCGCCGCGGTGGCCGGATCGTGGGTGCGCAATGCGACGGCGATGAGCCGGACATCGATGCCCTGGTCCGCGGCCGCCCCGGATGTGCCTCGCACCACCGCGGCGATGCCGTCGCGCAGGGCCAGTCCCCGCTCGGTGTGCAGCGATGGGGCCCAGCGGATCTCGGCGTAGGTCGTGCCGTCACCGGCGACGTCTTCCACCAGCTCGGCGGCCACCCGCTCGAGCGCGTCCGCGTCCTGCAGCAGCGCGATGGGCAGGTCGAACGCGCGCAGCAGCTCGGCCTGGTCGGCGCAGCGCTCCGGCGCGACCAGGCGCTCGCGCATGCGCTCGACCGTGGCGGGCACCTCGGGCAGGCCATGGGCTCGCGTCTGGGCCAACGCCAAAGCCGTCGACGGGCGCAGCGAACCGTCGAGGTGGAGATGGAGCTCCGCCTTGGGCATCTCGCGCAGCCAGGCAGCCAGCTCGTCCGATGTGGTCATGTGCCAATGCTAGCCAGCCCGGAGTCGCGACGACCCGCAGGCGGCGTAGACTGAGTCTCAACAACCGCTCCCCGCAATCCACCACCCGTGCTCACGGGTCGACACGAAAGAGACCGACCGCCCATGCGTTTGAACGTCGAACAGCGGCTGCCGTGGGACGTCGAGGCCGATGTCCTCGCCGTTGCCGTGCCCTCGTCCGAGGCCATGCCCGAGTACCTCACAGAGATCGATCGCCGCCTCGGTGGCGCGCTGACCGAGCTTCGTGCCGTGGGTGCCGTGAAGGGCTCGTTGTGGGCGGGCAGGCTGCTGCCGGCGACGGACATGGCCGCTCGGTTCGTGTTGCTGGTAGGCGTCGGCGATGGCAGCGCCATCGATCGCCTTGGTGCCCGGCGACTGGGCTCGGTGATGGTCAGGAAGCTGGCCGGTGTCGAGATCGATAGTCTCGCGCTGCACCTGCCCGACGAGCTCGTCGGCCGGGGTGGCGCGCTCCAGGCAGCCGTGATCGAGCTGCTCACCCGTGGCCTGGTCGAGGGCGCGTCCGACCCATCCACGCTCTACAACGAGCCCGGCGACAAGCTGCCGCCGACGCTGGAGGCGGTCACGTTCGTGGTCGAGTCGGGTGATCCCGATGACCTGTCCCAGCGGGCCGAGCGGGGTCGGATCATCGGGGAGGGCGGGAACCGCACGCGCCGCCTCGCGCATCGGGC
>CAYZDQ010000265.1:0-247 GCA_964476955.1 uncultured Anaerolineaceae bacterium | reverse complement strand
GTCGAAGGTCACGCCCTTGCCCACCATGGCCAGCAGGCGGCCACGCGCATCGGGCTGCCAACGACGTCAGCCCGGAGGTCCTCGCCGACGAGGCCAGCGACCTGGCCAAGGCCCACGACCTGGAGCTGACGGTCTTCGGCCCCGAGGAGGCCGAGCGACTGGGCATGGGCATGTTCATGGCCGTGGGCCGGGGCTCGGACAACCCGCCACGCTTCATCGCCTTGCGCAACAAGCCCGCCCTGGAGAC
>CAYZDQ010000264.1:2019-4396 GCA_964476955.1 uncultured Anaerolineaceae bacterium | reverse complement strand
GACGATGGCGTCGTGCCGCCCACGCTGAACCTGCATGATCCCGATGAGAACGCCGGTGCGCTCGACCTCACGCCGCTGACCGCGCGTGAGCGCGACCTCGATGTCGCCCTCGTCAACGCCTTCGGCTTCGGCGGGCAGAACTCCGCGGTCGTGCTCCAGCGCTGGAACGGTTGATGGTCGATCGCGAGGGTATCGACGATCTCGTCGCGCTGGTCGATCGGCTCGAGCGCACGCTCGAGCGCTCCGGTCTGTCCGAGCTCGAGGTCGAGTACGAGGGTACGACCGTGGTGCTGCGCTCGCCCGCGGCCGTGGCCCCGACCGTGGCCGCCGTGGCCGTGCCGGAGACCGTCGCAGGTGGGCCCGTGGCGGAGCCGGCGCCGCTCATCGATGAAGCCATCGTCGAGCGTGGCGCCCACGCCATCAGTGCGCCGCTCACCGGCGTCTACTATCGCTCGCCGTCGCCCGGCGCCGAGCCCTACGTCCGCGAAGGGGGAGAGGTGAGCGCCGGTCAGGTCATCGGGCTCATCGAGGCCATGAAACTGTTCAACGAGATCAAGAGCGACGTGACCGGCACGGTCAGGCGCATCGGCGCGGGCGATGGTGATCTGGTCAAGGCCAAGCAGGTGCTCATCGAGGTCGACCCCGCATGAGTGGTCCGGGAGCGGTCCCCGGCGGGGCCCCGCGCAGCGTGCGCGTCAGCGGCTGGGGCTCGTACGTGCCCCAGCGCGTTCTCTCCAACGCCGACCTGGAGCGGATCGTCGACACCAGCGACGAGTGGATCCGCACCCGCACCGGCATCAGCGAGCGACGCGTGGCTGCGCCGCATGAGACGACGGCCACGCTCGCCGCCATCGCGGCCAAGCGCGCCATCGCCACGGCCGGGCTCGAGCCGGACGATATCGACGTCATCGTGGTGGCCACGCTCACGCCCGACTACCCCATGCCTTCGACCGCAGCGCTGGTCAAGGAGGCCATCGGCAACTCGACCGCCGCGGCCTTCGACATCGCCGCTGCCTGCTCGGGCTTCGTCTTCGCCTACGCCACCGCCGATTCGTATGTGCGCAGCGGCATGGCCCGGCACGTGCTCGTGATCGGGGCGGAGCTGCTGACGCGCTTCCTCGATTTCGACGACCGCGGTACCTGCATCCTCTTCGGCGATGGCGCCGGAGCGGTGGTGCTCTCCGCGTCCGAGGAGGACGGTGGCGGGCTGGCCGGCCTGGAGATGACCACCGATCCCGACGGGGCCTACATGATCTGGTTGCCCTCGGGCGGATCGAAGAGCCCGCCCAGCAACGAGACCACCAGGCGGGGGGAGCACTTCATCCGCATGGAGGGGCGTGAGACCTACCGCTATGCCACACGCACGCTCGCAGCATCTGCCCTGGCCGCGGTGGGGAAGGCTGGCTGGAGCCCGGACGAGATCGATCTGGTCATCCCACACCAGGCCAACGTGCGCATCATCGAGGCCGTGGCCAAGGGCCTCAAGCTGCCCATGGAGCGCTTCTTCGTCAACATCGACAAGTACGGCAACACCTCGGCCGCGTCGGTCGGCATCGCCCTCGACGAGGCGGTGGCGCAGGGCCGCGTCAAGCCCGGAGACAAGCTCGTCTTCGTGGCCTTTGGCGCCGGCTTCACCTCCGGTGCCATCGCGCTCGAGTGGACGGCAGATCCGGCCGCCGCCGAGCGGGCCGCCGCCGTGGAGCCGGTAGCCAGCGTCCGAGCGCCGCTCGACTGGGCCTCGGTCGACCCCATCCCGCCGCGCCTGGCCGCGGTGCTCGACGACCCCTCCGGACCACAGGTCCCGCTCGACGACGTCGTGCCCGGCGAGCCTGAACACGCCCATACCGAGGAACAGCCATGATCGATCTCTCCGGCAAGACCGCCGTCGTCACCGGGGGCTCGCGCGGCATCGGCCGTGCCATCGCCCTCCGCCTCACCGAGCAGGGCGCCGATATCTGCATCAGCTACCGCGGCAACGCCGCGGCCGCGGACGAGGTCGTGGCTGCCGCCGAGGCCCTCGGCCGCACGGCCGTGGCGGTACAGGGTGACGTGGCCCAGATGGACTCGGCCAAGGCGCTCATCGAAGCGGCGCTCGAGAAGCTGGGGAAGATCGACATCCTCGTCAACAACGCGGGCATCACGCGCGATGACCTCATCATGCGCATGAAGCCCGCGGACTGGAATGACGTCATCGACACCAACCTGTCGGGCACGTTCTGGACCATCAAGGCCGTCACGCGCCCGATGATGAAGGCGCGCTCGGGTCGCATCATCAACATCACCAGCGTGTCCGGCCAGGCCGGCCAGATGGGCCAGGCCAACTACTCCTCGGCCAAGGCCGGGCTCATCGGCCTGACCAAGGCCACCGCCCGCGAGC
>CAYZDQ010000264.1:0-2009 GCA_964476955.1 uncultured Anaerolineaceae bacterium | reverse complement strand
TTCGCCACCGCTCTGGGCAAGCACGGCATCACCTGCAACGCGGTCGCGCCCGGCTTCATCCTGACCGAGCTCACCCGGGATCTCGACGCCAAGCTGCTCGACGGCATCAAGGACGCGACGCCCCTCGGCCGCTTCGGCACACCCGAAGAGGTCGCCCAGGCCGTGGCCTTCCTGGCCAGCGACGACGCCGCCTACATCACCGGCCAGGTGCTGGCCGTCGATGGCGGTCTGGTGATGATGTAGCGAAGACCGGGTACGGTACGTCCGATGGGACATCCGAGACCGGCCCGCATCGTCGTCGTGCTGCTGGCGCTCTCCGTTCTCGTGGGGGCCGTTCCGGCCGGGGCTGTGACCCCCGGCTCAGCGGGCGCCGAGGACGGGCTGCGCATCGCGATCGATTCGATGCGCCAGCTGGCCACCGACACGCGCAACAACCACGCTCAGAAGAAGACCACGCGCCCCAAGAAGGGCTTGCCCGTCAACCTCGGCAAGGACGGTCGCCTGACCGTGCTGTTGGCCGGCTCCGATTGGCGCAAGGACGCGGGCGGCGAGCGCCTCGATGTGCTCATGGTCGCGACCATCGACCCCACCAACGGCAAGGCTGCCGTGGTCAGCATCCCCCGCGACATGGCTGGCATCCCCCTCGCCGGTGGCAGCAACAGCGGCGGCATGCGCGTCAACTCGATCTACTACCTGCGCTACCGCGATCCGTCGCTGGGGCACGGCAAGGTCGACCGCAAGGCCATGAGCAGGTTCACCAGGGACATCGGGGTCTTCCTCGGTACTGAGATCGACTACTGGGCCCTGACCCGTTTCGCCACGTTCGCCAGCCTCATCAACTCGCTGGGCGGGCTGCGCGTCGACATCAAGGAAGAAGTGCGCGACTCGTCGTACCACCACAAGCGCTCGCGCGGCGTCTACTTCCCGGTCAAGGAGCGCTACAAGCTCAAGGGCGACCCCGCCTGCACGCCCTACCCGGCCAAATGCCACAGTGCACTCGTCTATGCCCGCTCGCGCAAGGGCACGCAGGGCACCGAGTACAACAGCGACTGGAAGCGCGCCGAGCGCCAGCAGGAGATGGTGCGTGCCGCGGTCAAGGATGTCCTCGAGGACGGGGCCGGTATCGCTCTGGTAGGCCAGCTGCTGAAGGTGCGCGACAAGATCGACACCAACATCCCCAAGACCGTCGAGGCTGCCGGCCAGCTCTACGCCCTGGTGCAGGACATGAAGCTGCGCAAGACGCACATGAAGGTGCTGGCACCCGCCACCTGGGGCCACCTCGCCGACGATGGCTCGGTGCGACCCAACCTGGCCCGGATCCGCCAGTTCGTCGACGAGCAGTTCTACAAGGTCAAACCCAAGCGCAAGAAGAAGAAGGCGAACGAGTAGGTGCCGACCGGCGCCAGCTTCCCTGGAAGCCGACGGGTCGATCGGAGTTCGCTGACCACGGCGATGCAGCGCGCATATGAGGAAGCGTGGGGGTCCTTCCGGCGGGGCAACTACGGCATCAGTGCCGCGCTTGCGGATAGTCATGGACAGGTCGTGGCCTCGGGCCGGAACCACGTCGTGAGCGCGCCCAGCGACCAGCGGCTGGGCGGAAACTACATTCTCGTACGCAGCTCCCGACGAGTTCTTCGATGGCCTCGACGACCTCTGGATGCACCATCCCAACACAGCCCCGCGAGCCGTGCCCACTGAGCAGGTAGTGACCGGACCCCTCGCTTCACTCGCACGACTGCTGCCTCTATCCCACGCGCTCGCAACGTTGCCGGACAGCCCGCAGGCGTCAGCCGCTCGAAGCGCCCAGCCTCATCTGTCGAGTTTGGCGGGTGATGCCGACCTCATAGGTCGACTGAGGGGCTGTGGCTCCCCGGAAGCGGCCCTCGACTTCCTGCTGCCCCGACTGGCGATGTGAGCCGGTCGGGAAGCACGCACTTCGCGTGGTCGGCCGTCCTAGTCATCTTTCGCCCGAGCCGACACTAGACCTACTCATGGCCCGCGGCTCCGGC
>CAYZDQ010000263.1:0-4410 GCA_964476955.1 uncultured Anaerolineaceae bacterium | reverse complement strand
CCGAGGACGACCCCCGCAACCCCGCCACCATCGCCGACAACGTCGGTGACAACGTCGGTGACGTCGCCGGCATGGGTGCCGACCTCTTCGAGTCGTACGTCGGAGGCATGGTCTCTGCTCTGACCCTGGTCGCCTTCGGTGCCGGGTTCTTCGCCATCAGCGAGGTCGGCTGGGACAGCGCTCTCGCGGTCCTGCCGCTCGTCGTCGCGGGTGTGGGCATCCTCTGCTCGATCATCGGCACGACCTTCGTGCGCACCAAGGACGACGCCAAGATGTCGCAGCTCCTTTGGGCTCTGCGCTACGGCGTGTTCGGTGCAGCGGGCCTCGTGCTCATCGCGACCGCTGCCATCCTGATCGTCCTCGAGCTCCCGTTCGAGCTCTTCTGGGTCGTCCTGACCGGCCTTATCGTGGGCCAGGTCATCGGCAACACCACCGAGTTCTTCACCTCCTACGAGTACCGACCCACCCAGTGGATCGCCAAGCAGGCGGCCACGGGTCCGGCGTCGGTCGTCATCGGCGGCATCGCCGTTGGCCTCGTCAGCGTGGTCATCCCGACCCTCGCGGTCGTCGTCGGCATCTTCGTAGCCAACCACTTCGCCGGCCTCTACGGCGTCGCCCTGGCCGCAGTCGGCATGCTCTCCACTCTCGGCATCACGCTCGCGACCGACGCCTACGGCCCGGTTGCGGACAACGCCGGCGGCCTCGCCGAGCAGGGTCACCTGCCACCCGAGGTTCGTGAGCGCACCGACGCTCTTGACTCCCTCGGCAACACCACTGCCGCCACCGGCAAGGGCTTCGCTATCGGCTCCGCGGTCCTGACCGCGCTGGCCCTGCTCGTCGCCTACGTCCAGGTCACCGGCATCACCGACCTGCAGCTGACCGACGCCAACGTGCTCATCGGCATCCTGCTGGGTGCGATGCTGCCGTTCCTCTTCGCCGGTCTCACGATGTACGCGGTCGGCGAAGCTGCCGGCGCGATGATCGAAGAGGTCCGTCGTCAGTTCCGGGAGATCCCCGGCCTGCGCGAAGGCCAGGAAGGCGTCGAGCCCGACGCTGCCCGAGCGGTCGATATCTCCACGCAGGGTGCCCTGCGCGCGATGATACTGCCGGGTGCGATCGCGGTGCTTTCCCCGATCGTCGTGGGCGTCGTGTTGGGTGCTGAGGCGCTGGGCGGCCTGCTGGCCGGCTCCATCGCCGCCGGCTTCATCCTGGCCCTCTTCATGGCCAACACCGGCGGTGCCTGGGACAACGCCAAGAAGTGGGTCGAGTCCGGCGAGCTCGGCGGCAAGGGTTCCGAAGCCCACGCTGCCACCGTCGTCGGCGACACCATCGGTGATCCCTTCAAGGACACCTCTGGTCCCTCGATCAACATCCTGCTGAAGCTGATGGCCATCGTGTCGCTCATCTTCGGCCCGCTCTTCATCTAGAAGCGCGGCTCACTCAGAACCCATGGCGGGCGCCGGGATACCGGCGCCCGCTTTCCATGTCCGGGAGCTCGCGAGCCTCGCTCACTACGGCCCCGTGCCGCCTTCCTTGCCGCTGAACGACTGAACGCGACCAACACAGCCCCCGGTTCGCAGCCCATTGCCGTCGTTCGGCAGCATCTGGCAGTTCATGCCGCTCGGCGATACGGATCGTGCATCGTGACGTCCGGCGAGTCGGGTTGGGCCGCTGAGCGGCAGTAGCCACCACTACCGGCCACTCGCTCGCCCGGCGCCCGGCTACGATGGAGCCACGATGGAACGCAGCCTCTACTACGTGCGCCTGTTCCCCGGGACGGAGGCGCGCTACGACCAGCTACACGCGGAGATCCCGACGGCTGTGGCCGACGAGATGCGCGATGCGGGCATGCGTGACGTGACCGGCTTCCGCCGCGGCACGGACGTGTGGTGGTACGCCCAGTGTGAGCCGGACAGGATCACCGCCTTTCGGCAGTACGCCAGGGGCCAGGCTGGCAGACGCTGGGGCAAGCAGTTCCGTGATGTGATCGCGGAGGTCGAGGCGCCCGGTGGTGGGCTCATCTGGTACGACGAGATCTTTCACACGGACGCACCTGCGCCCGACGAACCCTGCGAGCGTGGCTTCTTCAGTCTCGTCATCGACCCACGCGCGACCGCCTACTACGACAACCTCCACGCGAACCCGTGGCCGGAGATGCTCGAAGCCATCGCCGAGGCCGGCTACCGCGACTACACCGGCTTTCGCCGTGGGCCCCACGTGGTCTACTTCGGCCGCTACTTCCCCGACTTCGCGACGGTCATCGACCGCATCAACGCGACGGAGGTAGCGGCCCGTTGGGGGAAGTCACTGGGGGATGTCATCACGACCTTCACCGACGCCGACGGCCGCAACTTCACCGCCGGCGAGATCTACCACCAGGACTAGCTCCTCCCCGGTCTTGCCGGACCTTGGTTGCCGCTGAGCCTTGGGGCGACTCATCTCGACGTGACCGCCGCGGAATCTGCTGACCTCAGCCCTGGGGCGGCTCACGCTGACGATTCGAGCCATGACATGGCTCGAACCTGCGAGTCTGGCGTGCGATCGGTCGAGTTCAGCCCCGGGGAGGCTCACGCGACGGCCGTACTAGGCGGCGCTACTCCGTCTCGGTGTCCAGCTCGAGTGAAGCCGAGTTGATGCAGTAGCGCTGGCCGGTCGGGTCGGGCCCGTCATCGAAGACGTGGCCCAGGTGCCCGCCGCACCTGGCGCACATGGCCTCCGTGCGGACCATGCCGAAGGACGCGTCGGTCTCGAACGCGATGGCACCCTCCGCGGCCGGCTGCCAGAAGCTGGGCCAGCCGGAACCGGAGTCGTACTTCGTGTCGGAGGCGAAGAGCTCCGCGCCGCAGCCGGCACAGCGATAGGTTCCCGTCCGCTTCTCATCGACGAGCTCGCCGGTGAAGGCGCGCTCGGTGCCCTTCTCGCGCAGCACGTGATATCGCTCAGGGGTGAGTCGCTCGCGCCACTCTTCGTCGGTGCTGGGCATGGGGGTCGTTCGCTCATCGGTCATGGCCCAAGCCTACGCGCCATGGATAACGAGTCGATGACCGTCGGCACGTTCCCGGGTGGACGGTCGCGTGCGACGATATGGGCATGACCCTCGTCTTCCTCGCCGTCGGCGGCGCGTTCGGTGCCGTCTCGCGCTACCTCGTCCAGGGCTGGGTCCAGGACCTCACCGGTGGGCGCTTCCCGTGGGGGACGTTCGTGGTCAACATCTCGGGCTCGTTCATGCTGGGCCTGTTGTTCGCGCTGGCCATGGACCGAGCGATCCTCTCCCCGGAGATCCGTGTCCCGTTGATGGTCGGCTTCATCGGTTCCTACACCACGTTCTCCACGCTGATGCTCGAGTCGTGGGTGCTGGTGGAGGAAGGGGACATCGTGCGGATGTTCGGCAACCTTGCCGTGTCGGTCCTGGTGGGCATGATCGCGGTGGTGGCCGGACTCGCGGTCGGGAGGCTGCTGCCATGAAGATCGAAGGCAAGGCGCTGCTCGCGCGCATCTACATCGGGGAGTCGGACCGCTGGGAAGGGGTGCCGCTCTACCAGGCCATCGTCGAGAAGCTGCGGGCCGCGGGCGTGGCCGGTGCCACCGTCCTGCGCGGCATCGAGGGCTATGGCCGGGCCGCGCGCGTGCACACCGCGCACATCCTGCGCCTGTCCGAGGACCTGCCCATCCTCGTCGAGGTCGTCGATCGCGAGGACCGCTTGCGAGCGGTGCTGCCGGAGATCGACGCCATGGTCGATGGCGGCCTTATCACCCTCGAGCATGTCGAGGTCATCGCCTACCGTTCACCCGAGCCGGCCGAATAGGCTCGGCTGCCCGTGCGTATCCAGAGTGGCGGCCCAGCCGCCTGATCGATGGAGCCCATCGCTCGGAAGGAGTCCCAAGGACGTGAACGTGCGTCGCATCCCGGCCATCATCCTGACCCTTGCGCTGAGCCTGGCGGCCCTGGCGCCCACTGCCACGGCGCAGGACACCGAGTATCGGACCATCGAGGATCCGCTCTTCGGCGTGACCTCCGTGGTACCCGCCAACTGGCAGGATCTCGGTGGCGGCGCCTACTCACGCGGTACCCCGCCGGAGGACCTCGCGCTCCTCGCCATCCAGTCCGTGGCGGCCACGCCCGACCAGCTGTGGGCCAGCCTGGCGCCCCAGTACGCGCTGACCGAGCCGCCCGAGGCCACGGACCAGTTCAGCAGCGAGATCCTCGACTGGACCATCTTCGACTTCGGCGTTCAGCTCGGTGACATGGTCATCTCGATGAGCCTGGCCATGGCCGAGGAGGACGGCGTCACCAACCTGGTGTTGCTGCAATCGGCACCCGAAGACTTCAAGGTCCTGCGAGAGCAGGCCTTCATCCCCGCCATCGACGGCTTCGCGCCGCTGGCGCCCGAGTCGACCCCGGATCCCTCC
>CAYZDQ010000262.1:0-4412 GCA_964476955.1 uncultured Anaerolineaceae bacterium | reverse complement strand
GGTCACGCTCGACCTGAACCTGGAGAGCGTGCTCGCCCTGGGCGCCCTTGTCATCATCCGAACCTTCCTGGCCTGGTCCATCACCATGGAGAACGAGGGCCGCTGGCCGTGGCAGCGCTCGAGCGACGCCCGCACCGAGCAACCTGATCAGTAGCCCGCCGCACCCTGCGCGAGCCAGGTGCGCAGCCGCTCGTAGATGCAAGCGGATCGCGCGCACGGGCCCTTGTGGACAGAGCCGCTCCCAGCGACGCTATCGAGCACGCACTGGTGTCGATTTGGCCAGATGTCGACGGGGACGACGCTATCGTTCTCGAGCGGCTGCTCTCGTAGCCAGGTGTCGTCCCGGTCGACCGTAGGCGCACACGCCTTCGCCACGTGTGCGACTAGAGTCGACAGCCCCGTAGCCGGCGCCCTCGATGGCAACAAGGGCCCGTGGTGTCGCCCGTGGCGACGGTTGACTACAGGATCGGTCGCCTGAACAGGCCCTGGACCGATGATCGGGCAGGCGTCCTGCCTCAGGCCGGACCGGGCGGGCATCCTGTCTCAGACCACCGGCTGGAACCAGTCCTTGAGGCGAGCGTAGGCATCGGTGAAGCGCGCGTAGTCCGTCTGCGCGCGCACGTGCCTGGCATCGTCGGGTTCGAACACCGCTTCGATCTCCGAGAGCGACCGGGCGACCTCCCAGTCCTCGACGAGGCCGATGGCCTTGCCGCCCAGGACCGCGGCACCGAGTGAGTTGGCCTCGTCCACGATGGTCCGGCGCCGCACGGGCACGCCCCAGGTGTCGGCCATGATCTGCAGCCACTCGTCGCTGCGGGCGCCGCCGCCCACGGCATCGACGGCCTCGATCGGCCGGACCGCCTCGGTCAGGGCCCGGAAGGTGCCGTAGAGGTTGAGAGCCACGCCCTCCAGCACGGCGCGAGCCATGTGGGCAGGTCCGTGATGGCTGGCCAGGCCGATGAAGGTGCCGCGCACGTTGGGATCCCAGATGGGCGCGCGCTCACCCATGAGGTAGGGCAGGAAGAAGAGGCCGTCACCAGCCGCCTCGACCGCTGCCGCCGCCTCGACCAGCTCGGTCACCTCGCCCTGCCGGCCCAGCGTGCCGTGCAGCCAAGCTAGCGACGCGCCCGCGGACTGCATCGCCCCGAGGGGGATGTAGTAGCCGGGAATGACGTGATCGAAGGTGATGAACCTGCGCTTCGGGTCGCGCACGGGCGAGTCCGCGGCCAGCTCGATCCAGGCGGACGTGCCGATGGGGGCCACGGCCACGGGATCCGTGCTCACCAGCCCGACACCCAGGGCGGAAGTGCAGCCATCGGCGCCACCGGTCACGACCGGCGTGCCCTCGCACAAGCCGGTCGAGGAGGCGGCCTCGCGCGTGACGCGTCCGGCGACCGAGGCCGAGGGCAGGATCTCAGGGAGCAGGGAGCGGTCGATACCGGCCGCGTCAAGCATCTCGTCCGACCACTCGCCGGAGATCTGGTCGTAGGCATTGGTGCCTGAGGCATCCGAGGGGTCTATGCAGCGCCGGCCGGTGAGCCGCAGCGTCACGTAGTCCTTGGCCAGCAGCACGCCGGTCGCCTGGGCCCAGGCCTCGGGATCGTGCTCGCGCAACCACATCAGCTTGGGCAGGCTGCAGGTCGAGTCGATGTGGTGGCCGAGCAGCTGATAGCCGTGATCGAAGCCGACCGCGTCGCCCAGTCGCTGCGTCTCCGCCTTGGCCCGCGTGTCAGCCCAGATGACCGCCGGGCGCAGCGCCTGGTCGTCCGCCCCGACCAGCACCGCTCCCATCATCTGCCCGGACATGGCCACGCATGCGATCTCCTCGGGTGCCGTGCCGGTGTCCGAGAGGAGTGCACGCGTGGCTGAGCAGAAACCGTCCCACCAATCCGCAGGGTCCTGCTCAGCCTTGCCTCCGGGACCGAAGTCGACCGGGTAGCTCGCGGTGTGCGCAGCGATCAGCCGGCCGCCCGCTTCGTGGAGCGAAGCCTTGTCACCGCTGGTGCCGAGGTCGTGCGCGATGATCAGGTCAGCCATCCTCGACTCCAAGCGTGCCGTGCCGGACCCGACGCGCCGAACGACCGTTCGTAGCTCGGGGCCGGGGACTGCCGCCGAAGGTCCGTACCGGCACTGTAGCGCGCCCGCCGGACCCCGGCTTGACGTGGCACCCCATGTCGGGCTGCGCGATACTCGTTCGATGCCCGCTCACGCACTTCCGGTCGGCGAACCGATCGCCCGCGGGAACACGTCCGACATCTGGCCCTGGACGGAGACGACCGTGGTCAAGATCCTGCGCCCCGAGATCCCCGACCACTGGGCGGCGATCGAGGCCGATATCGTGGCCCGTGTCCATGCTGCCGGCCTGCCTGTGCCGGCCACCGACGGTGTGGTCGAGCTCGAGGGGCGAGCAGGGATCGTGCTCGAGCGTGTATGCGGCGAGTCGATGTGGGAGCACATGAAGGCGAGCCCGAGCGAGATCCCCGAGCAGATCGACACGCTGGTCGACCTTCAGGTCCAGTTGCACGGGTCCGAGGTCGATGGCCTACCGGACTTGGCTCGTCGGCTGGGCAGCAAGATCGACGAGGCAGTCCAGCTCTCAGCCGGAGACCGACGACGGGCCCAGGAGATGCTCGCCGGCCTGCCCACGGGAAACGCCCTCTGTCATGGCGACTTCCACCCGGCGAACGTCGCCCTCACGCCACGCGGTCCGGTCATCCTCGACTGGTTCGACGCGGCCACTGGCCACCCCACGGCTGATGTCGTGCGCAGCTCGCTGCTGATGCGTCCGCCAGAGGAGAACGCGTGGCTGAGCGGCGCCACACAGGAGCTGCTCGACGTGGTCCACTGCAGCTACCTCACCCGGCTCGGCCAGCTGGACCTGGTCGACGCTCGGACCTTTGGGCCGTGGGAGGCGGTGATGGCTGTCGCGCGCATGTCTGAGCCGGTCCCGGCGAACGATCTCGTAGCCATCTGGCGAGGCTGGGAGTCCACCGGCAAGGCGGCGGCCGAGGACCTGATCGAGGGCTGTCTGGCCGAGGCGTCCGGATCGGGTGCCGGCTAGGCCACCACGCGCCGCAGCTCTTCGTGGATGGCCGGGGAAGAGGCCACCATCAGGCGGCCGTTGTCAGCCGCGGGTCGCTCGACGGTGGCACCGGCCTCGATGGCGATGAGCTCCGCGGCCGCGTAGTCCCAGCACTGAATGTCGCGCCGGTAGAAGCCATCGAGGCGGCCGCAGCCCACCCAGCACAGGTTCAGGGCGGCCGAGCCGAAACAGCGAATGTCCCGTCCAGCCGGCAGGATGCGAGCGAGGTACGCCGCCTCCGCGGCGCGACCTTCCGGCGTGTACGAGAAGCCCGTTCCGATCAGCGAGGCCGACAACGTAGTGGCCGCCGAGGGAGCGATGGCCTCTCCGTCGAGCCTGGCGCCGCCGTTCCTGGCAGCGCTGAACACATCCCCGCGCAGCACGTCGACCACCGCACCGGCAACGGTCTCGCCGCCCAGCGTGGCGGCGATGGAGACGCTCATGACCGGCAGGTCGTAGGTGAGGTTGACGGTGCCGTCGATGGGATCGATGACCCAGCCGACGCCGGATGAGCCGCGCTCGCCGCCGGCTTCCTCGCCCAGCACCGAAGCGTCGGGCGTGCGCTTCGCGAGGACCGCGCGGATGGCCTGCTCGGAGGCGATGTCCAGCGACGTCACCGGATCGGTCGGGGTCGACTTGGTGCTGATCGTCCCCAGGTCGCCGGCAGCGGTTCGAACCACCTCAGCGCCTTCGACCGCGGCCTCGATGGCGATGACCTCGAGCTCGCGCGGGGTAGGCTCGGCCAGCGCCGGCCGAACCGACTGCCTGCTAGACACGGACGACCTCAGGACCCTGCTCGAACAACAGGGCGGCGGTCTCTTCGTCTACGCCGGTATCGGTGTAGATGATGTCGACTTCGTCGATCTCCGCGAAGCGGTAGAGCTGCTCGGTGCCGACCTTGGAATGGTCGAACATCATCACCACGCGCTTGGCAGCGGCCATCATCGCGCGCTTGATGGCGACCTCCTCGCGGAAGGGAGTGGTGAATCCGTGTTCGGGCGCCAGTCCATCGCAACCGATGAAAGCGACGTCCACGCTGATGTCCTGCAACATCTCCACCCCGGTCTCGTCGACGAAGGCCATGGTCCGGCGGCGTAGCGCACCACCGAGGACGACGACGTCGGGGCGCTCTGACGTCGAGAGCGAGCGGATGATGGGCACGTGGTTGGTCACGACCGTCAGGTCACGCTCGCGATCGAGGACATCGGCCAGCTGCAACGCCGTGCTTCCCGAGTCGATGATGATCGAGCCACTCAGGGGCACCTCCACCGAGGCGGCCCTGGCGATGCGCCGCTTCTCCGTGACGTTGTGGCCCTCGCGCACCTCCAGC
>CAYZDQ010000261.1:0-4427 GCA_964476955.1 uncultured Anaerolineaceae bacterium | reverse complement strand
ATCAGCCGCCAGCTGGTGGTCGGCGAGCGCATGATGGTGGGCCGGATGGTGCTGGAGGAGGGCTTCGACATGGAGCCGCACGTGCACCACAACGAGCAGATCTCGATCGTGCTCGAGGGCAGCCTCCTCTTCCGCGTGGGCACGGTCGGTTCGGACGAGTTCCGCGAAGAGACGGTCAGCGTCGGGCAGGTGATGCAGCTACCGCCCTACGTGCCGCATGCCGCAAGGGCGCTCGAGCGCACGGTCGTCTACGACCTCTTCAGCCCACCCAGCGAGAAGACCGGCATCGACCAGGACTGACCCAGCGTCCTCAGCCCGCGATGATGCCCTGCTCGTGGCCGATGCGATCGAACGCCCCGAGCGCCCGATCGAGATGGTCGTCGGTGTGGGCCGCGGTGACGATCGCGCGTAGGCGCGCGCCGTCGAGCGCCACGGTCGGATAGACCACGGAGGTCACGAACACACCCGCCTCGAACAGGGCGTCGCTGAACCTGATGGCCGCCTCCGACTCACCCACCATCACCGGCGTGATGGGTGTCTCCGAGACGCCGGTGTCAAAGCCGAGACGTGCCAGCTCCGCCTTGAAGCGGCGGGTGTTGGCCCACAGGCGCTCAAACAGGTGATCCTCCTCCCGCATGACCGCCAGCGCCTCGATGCAGGCCGCGGCCACGGCCGGCGGATGCGAGGTCGAGAAGAGGAACGGCCGCGACCGCTGGGTGAGCAGCTCGCGCAGGGCTGCGGGACCGGCCACGTAGCCGCCGAGCACTCCCACCGCCTTCGAGAGGGTGCCCACCTGCAGGGCCACTCGCCCGTGCAGCCCGAAGTGGTCGACGCTGCCGCGGCCGTGGTCCCCCAGCACGCCCGAGGCGTGGGCGTCATCTACCAGTACCGCCGCGTCGTGCGCTTCGGCCGCCTCCACGATGCCCGGCAGCGGGGCGATGTCGCCGTCCATGCTGAATACGCCATCGGTGACGACGAGGATGAGCCGATATGGCTCGCCGGTCTCGGGATGGCCACTCGCGCGTGCGCGCGCAAGCACCTGCCGCAGTGCCGCTACGTCCTTGTGGGGGTAGACCTCGCGCCGTGCCTTCGAGAGGCGCATGCCGTCGATGATCGAGGCGTGGTTGAGAGCGTCGCTGACGAAGAGGTCCCGCTCGCCCGCGACCACCGGCATCACCCCGGTGTTGGCGGTGAAGCCGGAACCGAACACGAGCGAGGCCTCGGTGCCCTTGAACACAGCCAGGTCCCGCTCGAGCTGCTCGTGCAGCGACATCGTGCCGGCGATCGTGCGCACCGCACCAGAGCCGACCCCGTAGTCACGCACCGCGGCGAGGGCGGCCTCGCGTAGTCGCGGATGGTGGGTCAGGCCCAGGTAGTCGTTGGAGGAGAAGCTGATGACCTCTCGGCCGTCTACCTCGCAAGTCGGTCCCTGCGCCGAGGTCAGCTCGCGCAGCGGCCGGTAGAGATGTCGCGCACGCAGGTCGTCCACGTCGTGCGCCAGGAAGGAAAGCGGGTCAGACATCACAGGCTCCAGTCCAGCAGCACCTTGCCGCTCTCGCCCGACCGGGCCACGGCGAAGGCGGCCTCGTGGTCGGTGAAGGGGAAGCGATGGGTGATGGCCGCGCGGATGTCCAGGCCCGAGCCCAGCATCACGCTCATCTTGTACCAGGTCTCGTACATCTCGCGGCCGTAGATACCACTGATCGTGAGCATCTTGAGGACGACCTCGTTGAGGTCGAGCGAGATCTCCTCGGTGGGGATGCCCAGCTGGGCCAGTGCCCCGCCGTGGGCCATGTGCTCGATGGCGCCGCGGATGGCGGAGGCGACGCCGGACACCTCCAGCACCACATCGAAGCCCTCGACCATACCCAGCTCACGCTGCACCGCGGCGAGGTCGCGACTGGCCGGATCGACGGTGACGGTGGCGCCCATCCGTTCGGCCAGCTCGCGCCGGTAGGCATTGGGCTCGGTGACGACGACGTGGCGGGCGCCGGCGTGCCGGACGACGGCCACGGCCATGAGGCCGATGGGACCCGCCCCCGAGACGAGCACATCCTCGCCCAGCACCGGGAAGGCCAGCGCCGTGTGGACGGCATTGCCGAAGGGATCGAAGATCGCGGCCACGTCCTCGTCGATGCCGGGCCACTGGTGCCACACGTTGGTCATGGGCAGGCAGACGTACTCGGCGAAGGCCCCTTCGCGACCGACCCCCAGGCCGATGGTGTGAGCGCAGAGGTGGCGCCGGCCCGCGAGGCAGTGACGACACCGGCCACAGACCACGTGGCCCTCGCCGCTGACGATCTCGCCGGCGTGGAAGTCGCTGACGTTGGCCCCGACCTCCACGATCTCGCCCACGAACTCGTGGCCCACGATGAGCGGCGGCTCGATGTGCTCCTGGGCCCATGGGTCCCAGGCCTCGATGTGCAGGTCCGTGCCGCAGATCCCGGCCTTACGCACACGGATGAGCACGTCGTTGATGCCGACGACCGGCATGGGCATGTCGCGCAGCTCCAGGCCGGGTCCGGGAGCGGTCTTCACTAGCGCGCGCATCGCTCGCCTCCGCTACGAGTTCGTTGCGACCATCATCCGCCCGGACCTGTTCAGCGTCCACGCCCTGCGGCCGAGACGAGCCGGGGCGCATGCCCGCCAGCCTGATCGGAGCCCGTAGCGCGGCCAGCTGGCGGGCCACGTGGCCCAACCTGGCCCGGTCGACGTCAGCCCAGCGCCGCGTCTCCGGATGCGCCCTCCACCTCGATAGAAACCAGGCAAAGGTCGGTCGGCTCGTCTGTCTGCACGAGGTGGAGTTCGGCTCCCTCGGCTGGCGTGCCAGCCGCGAGCTGCTCCGAGTGGAACCGAAGGGCATCCTCGGAGACTCAGGCCAAGACCGCCGCCACTGCTGTCGGGATGGCGACTGCGAACGTCGTCGTCGCCCTCGGCCAGGGAGCCATTGCGCCCAGCTTCGTCCAGGTGGCCCGCCCCCGGGCCATCGCACCTGTCCTACGGCAGGGCCATCGGCCCTGCCCTGCGCGGCATTCGGCCCGCAACGCCCGGTCCCATCGGCACTGGCACTTGGCCGCGAACGGACGCCAACATCCTCGCAACATCGGTCGTCGGGCGCAGTCCGGAATCGTACAGAGTGCTGACACTGCGGACGACGACTCCGAGGCACCCCCCGCCTTGGGCGAGACCGAGAAGGCCGGGGCATTCGACCGACGCGTCACGGGGACCGGCACTCGCCCGGTTCATGGCCCATGGACCCGACCCGTGGCAGGTGGAGCATTGGAGTGAGCTGATGGCGGCATCGCAGGGCCGGCGTCCTGCACCGGAACCATCGAGAGGTGCGCATCCACGCCCCGCTGCAGGTCCCAGCGGCGGTGTCGCGGATGGCAAGCCTGAGCTGGCGGAGGCTCCTGCGAGCGACACCACAAGCGCAGATCGTGGTCGCGGCGTGAGCGAGTTCATCAAGCTGATGGTGGCCTTCCTGACCATCGTCATCCTGCTCAGTGCGACCTTCGCCGGGGTAGCCGTGGTCTTCATCGGGGAGCGAGTGCTCGAGGAGGCCCGGAACCGCATCTCCTCCGAACTGAACTCGGCCCAGGAGATGTACAAGGCCACGTCGAACGAACTCCATGACCTGATCGGACACCAGGCCGACCGTTTCTATCTGCGTGACGCGCTCGTGGGCCGCGACATCTCATCGGCTGCCGGGGAGTTGCAGCGCGTGATGGCGGCCGAAGGCCTCGACTTCCTGAGCGTGACGGACGCATCGGGCACCGTCCTGCTAAGGGCTGCCAACCCCGGTCGCGTGGGGGACTCCCAAGCGGGACAGTACATCGTCGCTGCCGCCCTGAGCGAGAAGGCGCCAGTGGTCGGCAACGCGGTACTTGGCACGGACGAGCTCGGCCGGGAGTCGCCTGAGCTGGCAGACGTCGCCCGGCTGGAACTGGTCGCCACGCCTGCGGCGCGACCTCGGTCTGACGCGGTCGAGACGAACGGCCTGGTGATGCTCGCAGCCGCCCCGGTATTCAACGATGCCGAACAGGTGGTAGGCACCCTCTACGGTGGGTCGCTGCTCACCCGACGCTATGACCTGGTGGACGGGATCAAGGATGTCCTCTTCGAAGGTAAGCAGTACCAGGGCAGGGACGTGGGCACCTCCACCATCTTCCTTGACGACGTACGGATCGCCACCAATGTCCCCAACGGCAACGGCAACGGCACGCGCGCGATCGGCAGTCGGGTGTCGGAGGAGGTGTACCGCTGGGTCGTGCGCGGTGGGGAACGCTGGGTGGGTCGCGCCTACGTGGTCAACGACTGGTACATCTCCGCCTACGATCCGCTTCGGGGCCACGAGGGCAAGGTAGTGGGCATGCTCTACGTGGGCACGCTCGAGCAACCCTACACGGACCTGAGGCGTCGGACGAGCC
>CAYZDQ010000260.1:0-4439 GCA_964476955.1 uncultured Anaerolineaceae bacterium | reverse complement strand
CTCCTACCGAACGGCACGCCTGAGGAGATCGACGCGGACGTCAAGGCCAAGATGGAGGCCCTGGGTGCAGGTGGCGGCTACATGGTTGCGCCGGCCCACATCCTCCAGCGCGACACACCGATCGAGAACGTCGAGGCCATGATCGACGCGGTCATGAAGCACGGCGTCTACTAGGGGCATCGGCCCGCAGGATCGGCTAGGGAGTCGCCGCTCCGTCGATCTCGGCCAGGACCCACCTGACACAGGCGTCCAACAGCGCTGGTGCATCGGCGGGGTCGAAGTCACGCGGGTCGGGGCCAACGACACCCCAGAGCGAATGCAGGGGGTCATAGCGCTCCTTGCCCCACGGATCCTCACCCGCTTCGCCGGGACGCGGCTCCGGGATGAGCTCGGGGCTCACGCTCTCCGGCAGGTGTGCATGGAGCAGGGTCGTCTCGAAGCGACCCGCGTGGTCGGGTACGATCGCGAGGCCGGTCGCACCATCCACCGATAGGCCAAGGGCGCGCATGCGACGGCCACGACCGTTCCACCGATCAGCTGCGTCCTGGACCAGCGCGACCTGCTCGGGAGCGAAGTGGCCGGTGAACATGGCCGCAAGCTCGACGCCCATCTCGTCCAGGCGCTCCAGCGAGTACGCCAGCAGAGCCCCGATCTCCGTGCCCGACGCCACCATGATCGACCATGGGAAGGCCCGATGCGAGCCTCCGGTGCCGTAGTAGAGGGTGGGGTAGACGAGTCCACCTCCCGCTGCGGCCGCACGCAGGCAGATGCCCTCGGCGTTGAGGGCGTCAAGCCCGATCGGCAGGTGTTGTGCATGGAACTCGAGCGTGCCCATGGGCAGGAACACCACGGAGCGCTCCTCCAGCCGGGCCGCGATCTCGTGAGGGCGCAGGAGCTGGAGCCGATGCCGGTCGAGGTCCTCGGGACGACGGCCGCTCAGTGGTAGTAGTCGCGAATCCATTCGTGCGCTCCGAGTGCGGCCTTCAGCTCGCCCGGGAAGGGCTGACCGTCGCTGAACGCGACGTTTTCGTCCACGCGCCTGCGTGAGCGCATGCCGGGGATGATGGTCGAGACACCCGGCTCGCTCAGAGCGAACCGGGTCGCGGCCTCGGCGAGCGTCGGGTAGTAGGGCGCGCAGACCTCCTTGAGCGCCTCCACTCGCGCCAGCGTCTGGGTGAACCGTTCGCCGCGGAACATCGTGTGCTGCTGACTGCCCGGCTGCCAGCTCGCGTAGGTGTCTGGCGTCCATGCACCCGACAGCGCGCCCGAGTCGAGTGGGACCCGCGCGATCATCGCCGTACCGGTCGCCTCGCCGGCCGGAAGAGCTCGTCCTGGGCTCGCTGCTCGAAGATGTTGTAGATGACCTGCTGCGAATCCACGAGCCCGTATCGGGCAAGCCGCACCCCCTCGTGCGGCTTGAAGTCGCGGATGGACACGCCGATGCGGTCGATCTTGCCCTCGTTTCGAAGGTCGTTGAGAACCTCCAGCCAGTCGAGCGAGGTGAGCCCGTCTTCCAGCCAGCAGTGGAGCTGCATGAGGTCGATCCGCTCGACGCCCAGGCGTCGGAGTGCAGCGTCGGTGCCCTCGCGCAGGTACCAACCTGGGTAGCGGCCGCGCATGTCGGGGTCGGAGTCGGCGGGATCGGGCCAGCTGATCGGCTGGATCTTGGTGGCGACGTAGACCTTGCCACCCCGCCACTCGCGCAGCGAGCGGCCCACGACCTCCTCGCTGTGGCCCGTTCCATACATCTGCGCGGTGTCGACGAAGTTGACGCCCAGTCCATATGCGTGCAGGAGCGCGGCGATGGAGGCGTCGTCGTCGACATCGCCCCACTGCCCGCCGAGCTGCCACGCCCCGAACCCGATCTCACTCACCTGCCAGCCTGTTCGGCCGAATGTGCGGTACTGCATCTCTCCCTCCTACCAGGCCACGATGATGTCGCCGGCGTGATAGGTCGGCAACTCCGAGGGGAACGGTCGGATCGGTTCGTCCTGCTGGGCCTCGACCAGGCGCAGGTCTGGGGTCGCGGCGACCAACTGCCTGAGCGCCTCCTTGACCTGCAGCCGGGCGAATTGCTGGCCCACGCAGCCGTGCTGTCCAGAACCGAACGAAAGATGCCCATAGGCATCACGCCGCAGGTCGACCTCGTCGGGTCGCTCCCAGCGACCCGGGTCGCGGTTGGCGGCGACCGGCGATGCGGAGACCGTCGCGCCCTTCGGTATGCGGATGCCGTCGATCTCGACGTCCTCGGTGGCCGTGCGCGGGAACAGTGTCACGAACATCGCGCAGTAGCGCAGGATCTCCTCGATGCCGGTCTCGATGAGTTCCGGCTCGTCGCGCAGCGCCTGCAGCTGCGCGGGGTGCTTCAGGAGCATGTTCGTCCCGGTCGCGATCATGTAGGCCACGGTGTCCCGGCCGGCATTCATGAGCAGCACGAGCTGGCCCTCGATCTCCGCCTCGGTCAGGTCGCTACGGATCAGGTCGCTGACGATGTCCTCACCGAGGTCGCTTCGCACCGCCTCGACCACGGCGCGGACGAAGTCGTGCTTCGCCTGCCTGGGGCTAAGTCGGACGAAGCTGTCGAAGAACCCTGGGACCAGGTCGTCCGGGACGCCCAGCAGGTGGCAGTGGTTGTACGCGCTCACCGGGTCGGCGTACTCGGCGGTGAGATTGGCCGGCGATCCGAGCGACTGGAAGTGTGCGAGCTGACGCGCGATGTTCTCGCGCACCTGGTCCTCGTAAGCTCGCACGGCGCGCACGGACAGCCGACCCGTGATGGCCTTGCGCAGCCGGCTGTGCTCCGGGGCATCCATCTTGAGCAGGTTGCAGGCCTCGAGCGCCTCCTCGGCGGCGGCGTCGATGGGGTCGTCCTCGACCTGGCTGTGGGCGGCGCCCGGCTGCTGCTCGAGCGGGAAGCGCCACTGGGTGAGGGTGAAACGCGGGTCCCCCAGAAGGGACATCGCGAAGTCCGAGGTGGTGGTCAACAGGCCCTCATGGCCATCGGCATAGCGCAGGGGCACGGCAGCGCCGGCCTCCCGGTATGCCGCGAGGCATGGTGATGGCGTCAGCGGCGTGCCGTCCACGGGAACCGAAACCGGCGGGTCATAGGGGATCGGGCACTTCAGCGTGCCATCGATGGGTTCGGGCTTCTTGTCGGTCACGACGGGGCTCCTTGATACGGTGCTGGCGTGGAGGCATCGACGAGGGTGCGGGCGTCACGGAAGTCCCGGGGCAGGTTCCAGCCCACTACGCCCGTGATCCTGCCGTCGTCGCGCGACGCTGCGACGAAGCGACGATCGCCCATATCGCCCGCGATGGTCTCGAGTGGAGAGTGGGCGGCGAAGCGGCCGTAGACCTGGATGCGCGCATCGTGAACCTCGGACCAGAAGAAGGGTACGACGGCGCCCGAGGGTTCCCCGGTCACCAGCAGGTGGGCCACGGCCAGCGCCTGCTCGACCGCATTGAGGTGGTGTTCGACGCGGGGCACGGGGCATCCGGCCTTCTCCCGCCACTGGGCCACGTCGCCGACGGCGTACACGTCCGGAGCCGCGAGGCCTGTGGCATCACAGACCACGCCATCGGAGAGGTCGAGGCCGCTGCCAGCCAGCCAGTCGGTCGACGGGATACCGCCGATCGCGACGATCACGAGATCCGCCTCCACGGCCCCTCCGTTGGACAGCGCTACCGCCTGGTGATGGCCTGCGCCAAAGACGTCGATCACGTCCACGCCGGTCCGGACGTCTACCTCGTGGGCGCGATGCAGTTCCTCGATCAGGTCAGACAAGTGGTCGCCGACCTGGCCCAGGCGCATGGTCCTGGTTCGGCCGATGAGGACGACCCCGAGGCCTATGTGACGGGCCGCCGAGGCGATCTCGGATCCCAACACGCCGGCGCCGACCACAGCGACTCGAGCCGCAGTCTCCAAGCCAGCGCGGATGGCGTCGACATCGCCGAGCGTTCGCAGCGTGTGGATGCCCGGGACATCACCCACGCCCGGGAGCTGACGAGCCCTGACGCCCGTCGCGACGACGAGGGTGTCGTAGGGGATCTTGTCGCCGTCGACCACCAGCGTGTGCGCGGCGACGTCGAGCTCACTGGCGCGACTGCCGAGCATCAAGCGCAGGTCGAGCCGGTCAAGGCCGTCCGCATCGAGGAGGTGCGCCCGCTCGCCCGGCCATTCGCCCGTCAGCACCTGCTTGGAGAGCGGCGGCCGGCGGTAGGGCGAGCGAGTCTCTTCACCGATCAGCGTGATCGGCCCCTCGAACCCTTCATTGCGCAGTGCCTCGGCCGTGGTCAGGCCGCCAGCAGACGCTCCCGCGATGACGACGCGGGCCGACGCGTCGATCGGCACCTAGTCTTCGACGATCGAGATCGCGCGTGCCGGGCAGAGGCTTGCCGCGCGGCGTGCCAGGGGTTGGTCGGCCTCACTGGGCTCGTCG
>CAYZDQ010000259.1:0-4444 GCA_964476955.1 uncultured Anaerolineaceae bacterium | reverse complement strand
CGCGAAAACTCCACCTACAACCACGAGCCCACCGAATCCAGTAAGGGCGGCTCTTTGCCGGAGTGGCAGCACATCCACGACAACGCCTTCATGCATCCGGGCGTAGCCGAGAGCCGGCTGGGCAACAACATCCGCGAAGGCTGAAGACGGCCAGAGGAGGGGACCGATGGAACGGCTCACCAGCGCGGCCCGCGTACGTGCAGCGCTGGACCACCAGGAACCTGACCGCGTCCCACTCGACCTCTGCGGCGCCGAGGTGGCGGGCATCAATATCCACACCATGCGCGGCATGCGCCAGCACCTCGGCATTGACCAGGAGGTGCGGATGGACGACCGCATCACGCAGACCGGCCAGGTCGCCGACGACCTCGTCGATCGTTTGGGCGTGGATGTCCGCAGGGTGCCGCCGAGCAAGCCCTCGGATCGCGGCCTGGAGCAGGATCTCGGGTTGGTCGGCGATCACTACCGCTACATCGACGAGTTCGGTATCGGCTGGCAGATGCCGGAGGTCGGTGGCCACTACTACGACCTCTACCAGCACCCCTTCGCCGACGTGGACACCGTCGAGGAGGTCGAGGCCTACCCATGGCCGGACATGCTCGACAGCGCTCGTTTCGTGGGCATGAAGGAGCATGCGGCCGCGGTCGCGCGCGAAGAGGAGCGAGCCATCGTCCTGGGCCGGGCCAGCTCGGGTATGTGGGAGCACGTCATGTGGATGACGGGCTACGAGAAGTACTACATGGACATGGTCGTCAACCCGGCGCTCTGCCGGGCCAAGATGGAGAAGATCCTCGAGCTCAAGATGCGCTACTGGGGGCGGGTCCTGGAGCTCGTCGAAGAGGACTACGTCATCGTCTCCTGCGCCGATGACCTCGGTGGCCAGAACGGCCTGCTGGTGTCGCTCGACATGTACAAGGAGCTGGTCTGGCCCTACCACCGGCGCCTCTTCCAGTTCCTGAAGTCGACGCCTTCGAAGGCCAAGGTCTACGTCTTCTTCCACAACGACGGCGCCATCTACGAGACGCTGCCGCTGCTCATCGAGGCCGGTGTCGACATCATCAATCCCTGGCAGGTCAACTGCGCAGGCATGGATGACACCGCCAAGTTCAAGCGCGAGTTCGGTGACGACCTCACCGTCTGGGGCGGAAGCTGCGATTCGCAGCGGGTGTTGCCCTTCGGGACGCCGCAGGAGGTGCGCGACGAGACGAAGCGGCGGATCGACGACCTCGCCCCCGGCGGTGGCTACGTCTTCGCGCCCATCCACATCATCCAGGACGGCGTTCCGGTCGAGAACGTCATGGCCATGCTGGAGACGCTCCAGGAGTACGGCGTGTACTGAGGGCTGGTGTCGGAGGCCCTGCGGCAGCGAGGCAAAGCCGTCCTCCGCAATCGCTAGGATGAGCCCAAGGCGGGGTTGAGCCCGTCTGATCAGGGGAGTGGTCGAATGGCGAAGTTCGAAGGCCGTACTGGGCTTGTGACCGGAGCTGGCTCTGGTATCGGGGCTGCAACGGCCCGCCGTCTGCTCGAAGACGGCGCGCGCGTGACCGGCATGGATCGCGATGAGGCGGGCCTGGAGCGCACCGTGGCAGCGCTGGGCCGGCTCGCAGAGCGGTTCACTCCGTTCGTCGGCGATGTCACCGACAAGGCCGCACGAGCCGCCGCCATCGCGGCTGCCGTGGACGCCGACGGGACGCTCCACATGCTCGTCAACAACGCCGCGGTGTTCCTGCTTGCGGGACCCGGCGCGACCGAAGAGCAATGGAACCAGACATTGGCCGTCAACTTGCTGGCGCCCGCCTACCTCTCCGACGAAGCCACCCCGGCGCTGAGCAGGAGCGGCCGCGGCGCCATCGTCAATATCGCCAGTATCGCGGGGCACGTGGGGCAGATCGATCGCCAAACCTACAATGCCAGCAAGGGCGGCATCCTCGAGCTGACTCGATGCCAGGCCCTCGATCTGGCACCTCACAAGATCCGATCCAACAGCGTCAGCCCCGGTTGGATCTGGACGGAGGTCCTGGAGCGCTTCTCCGAGGGCGACCGTCCCAAGTGGGAGGCTGTCTGGGGCAAGTACTGCGCGATGGACCGGTGCGCCGAGCCCAGCGAGGTGGCTGCGGCCATCTCCTTCCTGCTCAGCGATGACGCAAGCTTCGTGACCGGCGCCGATCTGCCCGTCGACGGTGGCTACCTGGCGCTGGGTCCGGAGGGTGGCTTCAAGTTGACGACGCTATCTGGCCGCGAGGGCTGATCTCGGAGCGCCTCCCTACCTAGGCTGGATCAAGGCCCCACGAGACATACTTGGTCTCGAGGTACTCGTCGAGGCCCCACTTGCCACCCTCGCGGCCCAGTCCCGACTCCTTGACGCCTCCGAAGGGCGCCTGAGGAGTCGAGGGCAGACCGTCATTGGCGCCGATGATGCCGTACTCGAGTGCCTCCGCGACTCGGATCAGCCGCGATGCATCACGCGTGTACAGGTAGGCCGCCAGGCCGTAGGGCGTGTCGTTGGCCTTGGCCACTGCATCAGCTTCGTCCTCGAAACGCACCACGGGGGCGACCGGCCCGAAGGTCTCTTCGGTCATGATGGCCATGCCGGGCTTGACGCCGGTGATGATGGTCGGGGCGAAGAAGCGGTCGGCGTGTCCATCGGGCGCCGGTAGCCGTACCCCGCCGGTCACGATGGTGGCTCCGCCCTCGACGGCCCCGGCGACGTGCTCCTCGACCTTGGCCACTGCTTGGTCATCGACCAGCGGTCCGATGTTTGTGCCCGGGGTGAAGCCATCGCCCACCGACAGGGCTTCGGAAGCCGTGGTGAGTGCCTCGACGAAGCGGTCGTGGATGCCCGACTGTACGTAGACCCGGTTGGCGCAGATGCATGTCTGCCCGGCGTTGCGGTACTTGGACGCCAGGGCTCCGGCCACGGCCAGGTCCAGGTCGGCATCGTCGAACACCAGTACTGGTGCGTGTCCGCCGAGCTCCAGGCCCAGCCTCGTCACGTGCTTCGCTGCCAGCACCATGAGGCGCTTGCCGACCTCAGTAGAGCCTGAGAAGGACAAGGCGCGGACGCGCGAGTCCGCGAGCAGGGTCTCGGCGATGATGCCAGCCTTGCCGGGCACGACATTGACCACGCCCGGCGGGATACCCGCCTCGACGCACAGCTCTCCGAGAGCAAGCGCGCTCAGCGGTGTCTTGCTGGCGGGCTTCACGACCATCGTGCAGCCGGCTGCCAGTGCGGGGCCCAGCTTGCGCGTGATCATCGCTGAAGGCAGGTTCCAGGGCGTGATGGCAGCCGTGACGCCGACCGGCTGGCGCAGCACCAGGAGGCGCTTGTTGGGTACGAATGCCTGGACCACCTCGCCGTAGATGCGCTTGGCCTCTTCGGCACTCCACTCGATGAAACCCGCGGCGTATGCGATCTCGCCGCGCGATTCTGCGACCGGCTTCCCGACCTCCAGCGTGATGAGCTCGGCCAGCCGGTCCTGGTCTCGCATCATCAGCTCGGACAGCCGCCGCATCACATTGGCTCGCTCGCTGCCGGGTGTTGCCGCCCAAGCCGGGAACGCCGCGTGGGCAGCGTCGATGGCCATGGTGGCGTCGGCTGCATCTCCCTGGGGCACCGCAGCCACGAACGTGTCGTTGGAGGGGTTTCGAACTTCGATCTCTTGTCCGCTCTGGGCGGATACCCACTCGCCCCCGATCAGTGCACGGTCGGCGATAGGTCGATTCGTTGGCATCCCTGTCTCCCATCTCGCTGCCACCACGCTTGCCGGCCGCCCATCCCGGCAAAGTCATCGGGTGATAGGATGAATACTAGCCAAAGGGGTCGTGCTGTGTCGACCGCATCAGGGTGGGCAGCACTCGGCCAATCGGGCAGGAGGATCCGATGCTTGAGACTGGTCACCACCGCCTCGACTGGTATCGCCAGATGCTGCTCATCCGCAGATTCGAGGACACTGTCCAGCGGTTATTCCTCGCTGGCCGGATCGATGGCACCACGCACCTGTGCCAAGGGCAGGAGGCCGTCTCGGTCGGCGCCATCGCCGCCATGGAGCCCGGTGACGTTCAGACGAATACCTACCGCGGCCACGGGGAGGCGCTGGCGCTGGGGACGCCTCCAGACGTAGCCATGGCCGAGCTGATGGGTCGTGCGACGGGCGGATCCAAAGGCCTGGGCGGATCGATGCATCTGATCGACCGGGCACGCGGCAACATCGGTGCCAACGCCATCGTGGGCGCCGGAATGCCCATCGCGGTGGGGGCGGCCATGGCCTTCAAGTTGCGGCGAGAGCCACGCGTAGCCCTCACGTTCATGGGCGACGGCGCCACCAACATCGGCACCTTCCACGAGTCGCTGAACATGGCCGCGGTGTGGCGGGCACCCGTGATCTTCATCGTCACCAACAACCTCTACGGCGAGTACTCGCCAGTGCGCATGACCACGCCCATC
>CAYZDQ010000258.1:0-4452 GCA_964476955.1 uncultured Anaerolineaceae bacterium | reverse complement strand
GTCGCTTGGACACGAAACGGCTGAGCGAGCGCACCGTCACCGGATACGCCGCGAGACGCTGCTGGAAGGTCACCAGGTGCTGGGCCGCGAGCACGGTGGTGGGCACCAGCACAGCCACCTGCATGCCGGCCTGGATGGCCTTGAACGCGCCACGCAGCGCGACCTCGGTCTTGCCGTAGCCGACGTCGCCGACGACCAGCCGGTCCATGGGCGAGGCCTTCTCCAGATCGCCCTTGACGTCGACCGCCGCCCGCAGCTGGTCCGGCGTCTCCTCGTAGGGGAAGGCAGCCTCCATCTCGGACTGCCAGGGCGTGTCCTCCCCGAACGAGCGGCCGTAGGCCTTGGCGCGATCGGCGTAGAGTCGCAGCAGATCGCGTGCCAGATCGCCCACCGCCTTCTTGACACGGGTCCTCGCACGCTGCCACTCGCCGCCCCCGAGCCTGGACAGCTGCGGGTGGTCCCCACCGGCGTAGCGCGAGACCCGCTCGATCTGCTCCACCGGCACCCACATGCGGCCGCGTTCCGCGAAGTGCAGCTCGAGGAAGTCGCGCTCCTCCGAGCCGCTACCGGCAGCCGGCCGGCGGACCAGGCCCTCGTAGCGCGCGACGCCGTGATCGACGTGCACCACCATGTCGCCGGGCTCGAGTCGTTCGAGCAGATCCCTGGGCACCACCCGACGCATCGCGCGCGGTCGCCGCACGCGCACCGTCCCGAACAGCTCGCGGTCGGTGATCAGCTCCAGTCGCTCGGGACCACCGGCGAAACCACCGTTGAGGCTGCGCTCGATGAGGGCCAGGCCGCCGGACGGGACCGCCTCGCGCAGGTCCGGCAACGGGGCCGCACCCTGGCCGTCCTCCTCGAGGATCTCGGAGAGGCGCGCCGACTGGTCGGAGGCGAGCACGACGCGCGCGCCCTCCCCGCGCCAGCGCCGGACGGTGGCGGCCAGATCGCCGATGGCCGCCGGCGGCAGCACCGGTTCGTGCCAGGCGAAGGGGTTGCCGCCCGGTGGCGCGCCCTCGATGTCCGACTCCCACGTCAGCTCTAGCGTGCGCGCCTCATGCAGCGCGGTCTTCCACTCCCGGGGCGCGGGATAGGCCGCGGCCCAACGGGCGGGGATGTCCCCTCCCCGCTCCAGCTCGCCGCGTCGGTCATCGGCCTGTCCCTGCAGGAACTCGGCCGCCGTGGCGACCTCATCGGGCTCGTCGATGAGCCAGATGGCTGGACCCAGGTGATCGAGGCCGGTGTGCGGCGCGAGGTAGCCGCCCCAGAGCTCGGCCGCGTCGCCCAGGGCGCCCGTTTCGAAACGCTTGAGGTCCGCCTGCAGGTCCTCGGGTAGGCGCTCGACCGTGCGCTTCATGCGCTCGATGAGCGTGTCGCGGATCCCCTCCCCCAGCAGGAACTCCGAGGCCGGCAACAGCTCCGCCACATCGACCGCACCGATCCCGCGCTGATCTGCAGGGTCGAAGGCCCGCAGGGAGTCGATCTCATCCCCGAACCACTCGATGCGCACCGGCATCGGCTGGCCGGCCGGGAAGACGTCGACGATGCCGCCCCGCCGGGCGAACTCACCGCGACCGCCGACCTCCGGCACGTGCTCGTAGCCGAGCTCCACGAGGCTGCCCAGGACGCGGTCCAGCCCCAACCGCTCGCCCTTGCGCAGGCGCAGTGGCGAGGTCGGGATGTCGCCGGGCGCGAGCGTGCGCTGGAACAACGCCTGCAGGCTGGCCACGAGGATGCGCGCGGAGCTGTCCTCACGACGCCAGGATGCGAGCGAGGCCACTCGGGCAGCGGACTCGTCACGCACGAGCTCGGATCGCTCGTAGGCCAGGGCCGTGCGCGGCTCGAGGGTGACCACGTGCTCGGCGCCACCCAGCCAGGCGGCGAGCTCCTCCGCCACCCGATCCGCGATCTCCGCGTCACGCGCGATCCAGACGATGCGCTCGCCGGTGGCCTCGGCTAGGGCGGCCGCAAGGTAGGTCTTGGCGCCATGCGGCACCGCGGCATAGGTGACGTGCCGCAGATCCCGACCGACCCGACCGCCGGCTGCCTTCTGGTAGCGCTCCACGAGCGCCTGCAGCTCGCCGCTGCGGGCGAGCAGGCCGGTCAGCGGTGAGAGATCCGGGATGCGGTGACGCCCGCCCGGCGCCGCCGGCACCTCGTCACGTCGCCGCCGCAAGCGCGACCGGGAACGCCCGAAGGCGTCGGTCACGTGTGACCTCGGCCGCGCCTGGAGAGCACATCGGGCAGCAGCTTGCGCCAGCCGGTCTTCGTGCGCACCACACCGCTGGCATCTGGCTGCGGCTCGTGCGGATCCGATCGCGCGGCGTCCTCGCCGCCGCCGGGCGCTGTCTGCCGGCCCTTGGTCTGGCCGGTCTCGCCCTGCGGCTTGGCTGCCTCGCTCCTGGGTCCACCGAGGTCAGGCTTCCAGCCGTTCCACTTGTTGGCCGTGACCTCGGGGCCCCTGGTCGCCCACAGCTCGACCGCATCGGCGGCAGCGTCAAGGATCACCTCGAGGTGCTGCTGCTCCGCATGCTCGAAGTCGCCGAGCACATGCGAGACGGCACCACCGGTGGGTGCGCCGATGCCGACCCTCAGGCGGGCGAACGACTCGGTGCCCATCTCGCCGATGATCGAGCGCAGGCCGTTGTGGCCGCCGGCGCTGCCGCGGGCCTTCATGCGCAGCTTGCCGAAGGGCAGGTCCATGTCGTCCACGACCACGAGCACGTCCCCCATCGGCGCCCGCTCGCGCGCCAGCACCTTGCGCATGGCCCGGCCGCTGTCGTTCATGTACGTCAACGGCTTGACCAGGATGAGCTCGTCATCGCCCAGCCGCCCACGCGCGGTGGCTGCCGCGTCCTTGGTCTTGGCCTTGCCGGCCGCGCCATGACGATCGGCCAGGCGGTCGAGGACCATCCAGCCGATGTTGTGGCGGGTGTTCTGGTACTTGGACCCGGGGTTCCCGAGGCCCACGACGACCTTCTTCACAGCGTTGCGATCACTCCGATGGGCATGCTGACCGGCCGCAACCCGGACCTCCGGGCGTATGCGGCTGTGCGAGCGATGGTACAGGCAGCTCTAGCGGAAGATGCGCAGCCGACCGTCGTCGGTCCCGACCGCGAGCACGAGAGCGCCGCTGCCGTCGGGTGTGGCCGCCACGTTGGTGGCCAGCTCTCCGCCCAGGGCCAGCCGGTCGATCTCCTCGAAGCCCTCGCTGGTGCGGGCCAGCAGGCCCAGGCCGCGCAGGTCCTGTGTCGGCACCACCACCTCGGGGCGACCGTCGCCGCTGGCGTCGGCCAGGAGCGCCATGTCAAGGTTGGCCGAGCCGATGCGATGGGAGCTGTAGCCGGCGATCGAAGCCACGCGCTCGAGCCGATCGCCCTCGAGCCGGTAGGCCTCGACCTCGCCGCCGATGTGCGGCGTGCGCACCGCCACGATCTCGATCGCGCCGTCGGGCCCGATCGGCGCAGCCGCCACCTGGTGCAGCCAGCGGAACCCCAGACCGATCGGCTCCGATGCCGCCACGATCTCTCCGTCAAGGCCATAGGCCCGCAGCCGCGCACCGACGTCGGCGTCGCTGACGGTCACCAGCAGTTCTGGTCCCGGATGATCGGAGGTCAGCTCCACGACCATGGCCGAGGTGCCCTCGATGACCTCCCCTTCCGCGACCTCGACCCGTGCTACGAGCCCGTCTGCGCCGCGCACTTCGACCGCTGCCGCCTCCAGCTCGTCGCCGAGCACCCCGTGTGGGTATCGCTCGGTGGAGCCGCTGGGGGCCACCAGGGCCGCCCCCTCGATCTCGGTCACGCGGGCGTCGGGGAGCGCGGCCTCGAACCAGCCGGTCGCGGCGAGGGCACTCCCGACCACGAGCTGGTCCTGACCCATCGCGGCCGCCAGCGGCGGGTGGCCCGGGGCCAGCGGTGGCCGCTCGGTCTGGCTGATCCAGGGATCACCACCGGCCTCTGCGATGACGTGCTCGACGGTGCCGTCCTCGAGCACGACGAGCCAAGAGCGGCCGCGGTCCGAGGGGTCGGGCAGCACCCACGCCGGCGTTCCCTCGAGCTCGACGTCGGCGGTCTCGCCCTCGAGCGGCCCGCATCCGGCGGCGACGCGGTTGCCCGTGACGGCGTGGTCGGTACGGGCCAGGCTGGAGAGCTCATCGGCCGCCGGCGCCACACAGTCGGCGGCTGCCGGTGCGGCCAGCAACCAGAGCAGAGACGTGGCGATGAGAGCGGGGCGGAGCATCGGAACCATGCTAGACGCTGCCGCGGTGGCTCAGCGCCGGGCAGCGAGGCGGTCCCTTCGGCACTTGCCTGCTCGAGTCGCTCGTGGGGCGGTCGCCCACGCTGGCGATGGTCATGGGGGCGACGGTGTTGATGGCCGCGGGCTCACTGCTCGAGGCCTAGGAGCCTGTGTCGGTATTGGTCACCGGCCGAGTGTGGCACATGCCAGAAT